>JADFSZ010000125.1 GCA_022560555.1 PVC group bacterium | reverse complement strand
TCAAATGGATATATCAGACATTGTCCGAAGACATGACAAGCGAATATACATTGGATTTGAAGATGGTTTCACTAAAAATTCGGAAAACTTTTTTCAGCCGCAAGATGGTTTTGACCCGAGAACACGGCCCTGGTATCAACTGGCGTTGGAATCCCGGGAGGCTTCTTTCATAGAGCCTTATCCGGACGCATTTACAAAAAAAATGACGGTCACATTTGCCGCTCCCGTGATGAATGCCGAAGGACATCTTGCCGGGGTTGTGGCTTATGATGTCTTGTTTGATGACCTTTTGATGCTCATTGGAAATATATTCAGCCGGAACGTTGAGGACATGATCTATACGAAAAAGAATAATGAATTGTTTATCCTGATTAAAGAACCCGGTTTTTCCACGGCGCAAAATATGGAGGCCCTTGATTTTGAGGTTTTTCGAGATCCCTCAAAGAGTCCGTATCGTGCCAAAATTCAAGACAAAGAATTTCTTTTCGTGTTCGGATACGCGCCTTTAAACCGCCTGCATATTATTTATCCCGTCGACTTGGAGAAACTGTTTCTCCCATTACGTCGTTTATCCGTCAGCGCTTTTTTCATGCATATTTTAGGTGTGAGTCTCGTAACGATGGTTGTCTGGTTCATAACGGGAATTTTCACGAAACCTTTAAAAACCCTTTCTGTTTCGGCGCGGAAAGTTGCGACGGGAGACTTCGACATCCAGCTGCGGCCCCAATCCTTAGATGAAGTCGGTGAATTGACGGGGGCATTTAATCATATGGTTAAAGGCTTAAAAGAGCGGGACATGGTCAAAAACTTTTTTGGAAAATATGTGGGGCAAGCGGTCATGCAGGATGTTCTTCAAAAAAAGTCCCTGGAACTCGGAGGCGCGCTTGCTCATATTTCCGTTTTGTTCTGTGATATCCGGAATTTTACATCGATCGCGGAAAGTTTAACTCCGGAAAAAACCGTGAAAATGCTCAATATTTATTTTTCCGAAATTGTGCAGTGTATTGATTCCCATAAAGGGTATCTGGATAAATATTTGGGTGACGGACTGCTTGTTGTTTTTGGTGCTCCCGTGAAGGTTAAGGAGCACGCCCAACACGCGTGTTTGGCCGCGCTGGATTTTGTAAACTCACTCGAGCGAGTAAATGAAAAATTACGTAAAGAGGGACTTCCTCAAATTGACATCGGAGTCGGGATTCATTCCGGAGACGCTGTTGTCGGAAACATCGGAGCGGCTCAACGCATGGAGTATTCGGTCATTGGAGATACGGTGAATGTGGCCAGCCGCGTGGAAAGGCTGACAAGGGATTTTGATAAAAAAATACTTTTAACCCAAGAGACGGTGGATCTTCTCAGCGGAGAATTCGAACTCGACAGTATCGGCTGCCACCTGGTTAAAGGAAAAAAATCTGAAATCTGTCTTTATGAGCTCAAAAGCCGCATAAAGAATCCGACAGGGATATCTCTATGAAAAAGTTATCTCTATGAAAAAGACGGCATTATGAAAAAAGTGAAATTATTTTTTAAAGGAATATTGATGGGTATCGCGGATGTGATTCCGGGTGTTTCCGGAGGAACGATGGCCTTGATATTAAACATTTATGACGAATTGATAAGCTCCATCCGTGACATTCAACCTCTCAAGTTTTTTCAAACAGTCCGTTTCAAATTTTTTATTCCTTTAGGCGCCGGGATGGGTCTTGCCATTTTTCTGTTTTCTCATGTCATTGAAACTTTGCTCACGTCTCATAAAGGGCCGACCTACGCGTTCTTTTTCGGACTTATTATGGCCAGCGTTGTTCATATTGTCCGAAGTCATCCCTCGTTTCACTGGGGGCGCCTTGTTGGATATTTCCTGTTTGGAGCTGTTGGCGCCTACTTGTTTGTTGGGCTGAATCCGCTTCAGGGCCATCATGGACTGTGGGTGACGTTCGGCTCCGGGATGATTGCCATTATGGCCATGCTTCTGCCCGGGATCTCCGGATCTTTTCTTCTGCTCATTCTCGGTCAATATGAGTATATCATCGGGGCCATAAAAGATATGGCTCTGGGAATACTGTTTGTTTTTGCGGCGGGAGCCAGTGTGGGCGCGCTGGCATTTTCTAGAGTTCTCTATTTTTTACTTAAGAATTACAAAGCTCAAACTTTAGCTGTGTTGGTGGGGGGGATGACGGGAGCCCTCAGACTGCCTTGGGGATTTATCGAGGAAAGTTCAACCTCTCGAGGAGTCCTGTTGTTGAGTATGGCACTAGGAATGGCACTTGTATTTTCTTTAGAGATGGGCATGAAGCTCAGGTCGAGAAAATAATGACATTCAGTATCATTTTTTTATTTTAGAGGTTTCGTTTTTCGATTATAATACCCCCAGGTGAAATGACTATTGTCGGAGCGTGGCGTAGCTTGGTAACGCGCAGCGTTCGGGACGCTGAGACCGTGGGTTCAAATCCCGCCGCTCCGACCATCTTAAACGGGATGCAATATTAAAAATATGGATTGCGTGAAGGTCATTTTTAGCGGAAGGGTGCAAGGGGTTGGATTCCGGTATAGAGTGCTTGCAGTTTCGAGGAATCATGATATTACGGGTTATGTGAAAAATCTTCCGAACGAATCCGTGGAAGTTGTTGCCTGCGGACAAGGGGAAGATTCAAAGAATTTTATTGAAGAAATCCGAAAAGCTATGGGACGTTATATTACGGATGTGCGTATAACAAATGTTTCTCCGGGGCCAAGCGGAGAATTTTCAGCTTTTAACATTACTTATTAAAGCATACAGGGAGTGTCACATGCGGTATGGAATATTTTCTGATGTTCACGGTAATCTGGAGGCTCTCAAGGCTGTTCTGAAGGCATATGAAACGGAAAACATTGATGAGTATATCTGTCTGGGGGACATGGTTGGATATGGGGCGAATCCCCGTGAATGTCTGGCGCTCGTCCGGGACACATGCTCTCATGTTATTGCCGGGAATCACGATTTTGCCGCTGTCGGAAAAACGGATGTGACATATTTTAACAGCAACGCGAGAGCTGCCGTTGAATGGACGGCACGTCAGCTTACCGAGGAAGATAAAGCATATATTCTCTCACTTGACATTATGGTTGTCAAAACGGATGCCATTTTTGTGCACGCGAGTTTGGATAAGCCGGATAAATGGAACTACATCTTAGATCCGATCACCGTGTATAAGAATTTTATGCTCCTTGACCGGCCTTTGTGTTTCATCGGCCACTCTCATATCCCTTGTGTGTTTCTTGATGAAGAGCGTGTAGAGTTTGTTTCCCGACGAGAAATTTCACATACATTTAAGCCTGGAGACCGTTATATCATCAATGTCGGGAGTGTGGGTCAGCCCCGGGATAATGATCCCATGAGCTCTTTTTGTATCTATGACGCGGTAGCCCGGGAGATATCCATTAAAAGAGTTCCGTATGATATTGACAACGCCCAAAGAAAAATTCTTGAGGCGGGTCTTCCGGAAATATTGGCTTTGCGCCTGGTGCATGGAGAATAAATCATTTTGAACGATCTGACTCAAAGACAAGCCTTCCGTAACGCGCTCACTTGGGTTCCTTTTTTCTTGTGGGCCGGTTTGATTTTTATCCTATCCGGCACGCCTCAAACGTCCATGATCCGTCTGCCGAACGTGCCCTTTTTTGATAAAGGGGTTCATATTATGGAATTTTTTATTTTAGGTATTTTATTCATTCAAACATATCCGTCGGTCCGCTTGCGGATTTCTTACCAGGAGTATCTATATCTGGGCGTTGTTATTGTTGCCTTATACGGTTTTTCTGATGAATGGCATCAATTTTATGTTCCGACACGCACAACATCCGCAGCTGATTTTCTCGCGGACACCGTCGGGGGGCTTCTCGCGAGCGGACTTGCTTTTGTGCGTTACGAAAAAAGACATGTGTGAGTATGAATACCATTAAGAATCCGGATCAGGTGCAAGCCCAAGGGCGTATGGCTAAGCTGAGAAAAGATATCCATCGCTACAACCGCGAGTACTATCTTGAAGACGCTCCTTGTATCTTGGATCATGAATATGACGGATTTCTAAAAGAGCTGAAGGATCTCGAAAAACAATTTCCTCAATATGCCCACGCTGATTCTCCCACACAGCGCCTTGGAGACACACCCCTCAAAGGTTTTAAATCCGTCCGGCATAAAATCCCGATGCTGTCCATAGACAATACGTACGTGGAAGATGAACTCTATGAGTTTGATAAACGTCTTCGAAAATGGCTTCCCGGAGAGGACATTGAATATGTTGTTGAGCTGAAGATGGACGGGATAGCCGTGTCTCTTCTTTACGAGGACGGTCGGCTTGTGCGCGGGGCTACCAGAGGGAACGGCTCTGTCGGGGATGATGTTACCGCCAACATCAAAACGATTGAACACGTTCCGCTTCAAATGGAAGGGGCCTTCCCCAAGCGCCTCGAAGTTCGGGGAGAAGTTTTTATGTCTCAAAAGAAATTTACCCAGATGAACACGTATCTTGATGCCGCGGGCGAGAAAACATTTGTGAATCCCAGAAACGCCGCGTCAGGCTCCTTGCGCCAACTAGACAGCCGGATTACCGCGCGCCGCCCACTGGACATTTATCTCTATGGCGTGGGGGATTTTGGGGGCATGGAACTAGAGAGCCATAAAGAAGCTCTTTGCCTTATGCGCGATTTAGGCCTGCCCGTTAATCCTCACACGAAATTTGTTAAGAATATGGATGATGTGTGGGCCTATTGCCGTAGTTGGCAAAAGAAGCGTTCAGGGCTGGATTATCTCATTGACGGTATCGTGATTAAAGTTTTGTCCCTGAAACAAAGAGAGATATTGGGCCAAACAGCTAAGAGCCCCCGATGGCAAGTGGCCTATAAGTTTCCCCCGGAAATTGTTTCGACCAAACTCAACGATATCGTTGTGCAAGTCGGGCGCACGGGTGTTTTAACACCGGTGGCATGTTTGGAACCTGTCTTTTTGGCCGGATCGACAATTTCTCGCGCGACGCTGCATAATGAAGATGAAATTGAAAGAAAGGATCTCCGCATTGGGGACACCGTGGTGATCGAAAAGGGCGGTGAAGTGATTCCGAAAATACTCCGTGTTGTTTCATCACAACGCTCCGGAAAAGAGAAAAAATTTCATATGCCTAAAACGTGTCCCGTGTGTAAATCCAAAGTGCTGCGCCTTCCGGGTGAGGCGGCTACCCGGTGTGACAACCCTCAGTGTAAAGCTCAGCTCAA
>JADFSZ010000124.1 GCA_022560555.1 PVC group bacterium | reverse complement strand
CAAGCATCAGTTCAATAAGTGTAAAAGCTTTTTGCCTTTTAAATACCATAATGCCTCCCTTTTGAATAAACTTTTTGATCGTTTCTTTTTTGCTATGTAACATATATCAAAACCGCTCATTTCTATCCCAACATGGAATTCATTTGGAATATCGGGAGCATCATCGCTACAACAATAAAAAGGACCAATGAACCCATGGTTAGAATCATAATCGGCTCCAAAAGAGCCGTAAAGTTCTTTACGGCCCGATCCACTTCACGATCATACGTTATCGACACCTTGTTCAGTGCTTGCTCAATGGTTCCGCTCTCTTCTCCAACGACCAGCATATTGGTTAAAAGAGGAGGGAAAAACCGGCTTTGCTTAAGAACGCTCCCAAGATTTCCGCCGCGTTTGATTTCTTCGGAAGCTTTTTTGAGTTCGACTTTGAGCACATTGTTCGAAATATTATCAACAACGACCTCGAGAGATTGAAGCATCGGAACCCCGTTTTTCAAAAGGGCTCCCAATGTTCTTGTAAAGCGGGATAATTCCGTTTTTTGGATAAGATCGCCAAAGATCGGCAATTGAAGCTTTATACGATCCCGGGCAAAACGTCCCTCTTCGGTATGCGTCACCCTTTTGAACACAAGAACGCCAACAACCACGGCAATCAAAACATGCCACCAATAATTCTGCATGTAAGAGCTTATATCAATCAGTACTTGTGTAACAAGAGGAAGTTTTTGCCCTGTTTCGTCAAACATCACCATTAGTTTAGGAATAACGAGCGTCATCATCACGACAATTGAAAGGACGCCAACAACAGCCATCAAACACGGATAAACAAGCGCGGATTTGATTTTTTCTCTCACTTCTTGCTCTTTCTCGCAAAATGAGGCTAAATCATCCAAAACAGATTCCAAAAATCCTCCGACTTCACCCGCATGAATCATATTTACAAATATAGGCGGAAAATATTTTTTTTGTTTTCGAATCGCGTCTGAGAGTGATTGTCCCTCTTTGATATCCTCACGTATGTATAACAAAACATTCTTTAAAACCGGATGACTCGTTTGTTCCTCCAATATCGACAAAGCCCGATACAAAGGCAGTCCCGCTCCCAAGAGATCCGAAAGCTGTCTGGAAAAAACAGCCAAATCCCCGATTTTGACACGCTTGGAAGGGCCCCTGAATATTTCCCGGGAAGCATGTTTCTTATCGGCCAGCTCAATCGAAATGGGATAGTAGCCCCTTTTTGAAATTTCGTTTAAAACAGCAGATTCATTTTCGGCGACAATCGTTTCCTCAATAATCTCGTCCGGTCCCTTTTTGGCCTTAAAACGATATTTTGCCATTTTAAATTCCACCTTCTTCCTGAGTCACACGCAATACTTCCTCAACGCTTGTAATCCCATTCTTAATTTTTTGCCACCCGTCCGTCCTCATGGGCATCATCCCCCTATCAATGGCAACTTTTCTGATCATATGTGACGGTTTCCTTTTGACAATAAGGTCCCGGATATCTTCACCAACGTCTAAAAATTCATGAATAGCAATCCGGCCCGAATATCCCGTGTTTTTACATTCGTCACAGCCGCGCCCCTCAAAAATCGTGATCTCCTCATCGGAATGTTCCGAACTGAGCTGGCCCAATAACTCACGACCGATTTTAACCTCTTGTTTGCACTCTTTACATATCACCCGAACTAAACGCTGAGCAATGATGCATTCGACGGATGAAGCCACAAGGTAGGGCTCAACTCCCATATCCACCAAACGGGCCACGGCTCCCGGGGCATCATTGGTGTGCAGCGTACTGAACACAAGATGACCGGTCAGAGCGGCACGGATGGAGATTTCTGCCGTTTCATAATCGCGGATTTCCCCTACCATAATGATGTCCGGATCATGCCGCAAAATGGATCGAAGCCCTTGGGCAAATGTTAAATCAATTTTCGGCAAAACCTGGATTTGGCTTATCCCTGACATCAGATATTCAATCGGATCTTCGATCGTGATGATTTTACGTGTGGTTTGGTTCAACTGTTTGAGGCACGCGTAGAGGGTTGTGCTTTTTCCGCTCCCTGTCGGACCTGTGACAAGAATAATCCCATGGGGCTTTTCGATATTTTCATTCAGGCTTTTTAAATGCCGGTCGGACAATCCAAGACTTGTGAGACTGATAAGCATGTCTTGGCTGGACAAAAGCCGAATATTCACGCTTTCTCCAAAAGCTGTCGGAATAATCGAAATACGTAAATCCAACTCTTTATTCCCCATCTTGATCTTTGTTCTCCCGTCCTGAGCCAATCGTTTTTCGGATATATTGAGATTCGACATGATTTTGATACGGGAAATAATCGCGGATTGAAAATGTTTAATCGATTGAGGAACACTAGTTTCATACATAACACCGTCTATGCGATACCGAATGCGAAGCTGTTCTCCGAAGGGCTCAATATGAACATCTGTCGCTCTTTCTTGATAAGCCTGAAGCAGGATTTGATTGACGAATTTAATCACGGAGGCATCCGCGGCTAAATCATCAATGTTTTCAGTCTTCGCGATCACGCTTTCATCCAAGGAGTGCTCTTTCTCGGGGGCATCACTCATCATGGCTTCCACTGTTTCCGCTCCCACGCCATAATACTTTTTTAAGGCATCCATTATGTCCGACTCTTCTCCCAAGACAGGCAAGACACGGCAATTCAGCAACAAGCCAACATCATCCAAGGTATGAACATCGTAGGGATCCGTAACCGCGATTTTTAACTCTTCCCCATCCCATGAAAGCGGAATGAGTTTATAATGATACGCGAATTTCGCGGGCACATTTTTAATGGCTTCAGGAGAAATATTCAAGCCCTTCAAACTAACATATTCAATGTTGAGCTGATCGGACAATACGGGAAGAAGTTTGTCCGGACGGATCAAACCCAAGCGCATCAAAGCACTCCCAAGGAACGATCCTGTGCGTTTCTGTTCCTTCAGGGCCGTATCCAATTGATCTAAGGTGATCAATTCTTTTTGAACGAGAAGTTCTCCCAATCGTATCGGTTGTTCACTTGCCATAGGTTCTCCTGATCAAATATTATTCCATTAACTCGCTGATTGTTTTCTCCTTAAGAGTTTTGTACTCGTTTATTCGTGCTAAAAGCTCTTTGAGCCGCAACATTCTTTCGTGTTCTGATTCTACAAAGGCCTCCAGCTCATCCTCATCACGAATAATAGTCGGGGTGATAAAAACAATCAGTTCGCTTTTTTTGAGTGTATTCGACCGATTTCGAAAAAACATTCCTAGAACGGGAATGGCGCCGAGAACAGGGATACTGTTCTGGTTTTTTGAAATGGAATCATCAATCAATCCCCCGATAACCACGGTTCTTCCTGATTTGACCATGACCGTTGTTTCTGTTTCGGAGACCTTTACGATCGGGACTTCGGATATTTTTTGTCCGCTGCTGTTAAACAGCTCAACGACACGCGACACGGAGGAGACTTCCGGTTTAATCTCCATGATAATGTAATCTTCGTTATTAATTCTCGGTGTAACGCTCAGCTTGATCCCAACTTGCTGAAATTCAACATTAGGTGTAATGGTCGTTGTATTGTCGTTTTGGGTCACATCAGACGTGATAAAAGCCTCATCGGTTCCAACATGGATACTCGCTGTTTTATTGTTAATCGTCATAATTCTCGGCGACGCCAAAATATGGGTTTTTCCTATTGTCTTCAAAACTTCAATAGCGCCAAAAACCCCCGCGCTATCTATTATGCCGAACCCAAGCGAAAACCCGGTTGTAAGAGATCTGGTAAACAGATCCTTAAGTTCCAATCCTCCAAACTCATTTTCAAAAAGAGTTTCCCAATTAATGCCCATCTCAAACTCATCATTGAGTTCAACCTGAACAATTTTCGCGTCAATGAGCACCTGTTTTTCTCTCTGATCTAAGGCTTCAATGAGTTCATCAATGCGAACAATATTGTCTTTAAGATCGGTAACAGCGATTGTGCTCGTTCGTTCATCTGACATGATCCATCCAATATCTTTCGTTAGTATTTCGGATATTTTTCCTTCCACCTCAGAAAAATCAGCATAATTCAAAGGATATATACGCGTAATCAATTTTGTGGGTGAATCGTACTCTTTGACAAGCTGATCCATCCGGGAAACATGCATAGCCGAATCAGTAACAATCAATTTGTTTGTGGAAATATCCATGGTGATTTTTCCGGCCGGACTCAGCATATCTCTTATTTTCTCTTCTATTTTTAAAACATCTGTATAAATTAATTCATAAACTCTCGTTGTCACAGGAACATCAATTTCATCAACAACCGTCAACATAGCCTCAATGCCGTCGGGAGCATCAATCAAGACAAGCATATTCGTTCTGTCATCGATGATAATCTTTCCTATTTTCGTTTTTATAAGATTCAATGCCTGCGAAACTTCCGGGGCTTTCGCGTAAAGAAGAGTCACAAATTCCACCTGACGGATATCATGAAAGGGCATGCCATGAAGCCGCTGGTAATCCGCGTCCGTCATCACCTTTATCATGTCATTCTTGCGTTCGTAGGCCAGATCATATGTCTCCAAAATGATGAGCAACGCGTCCCAAATCTCAACATCCTTCAGAAAAATAGTTACATTCCCTCGAACATTTCGTCCCGCGACAATATTTAATCCGCTCTTTTTCGCGAGAAGTTTCAGCACATCCAAAATATCCATCCCTTTAATTTCGAGGCTGATCTTTGTATGTTCACCTTGGAGATCATCTGAAACTTGAACACTTATTTCGGGAGCCCTGGTGGGCGCCATCGTTGGAAATGGGCTTGTGCCCAATTGCGCGGGTGTGCTTGTACGGAAATCGGGAGTTCCCGTTTGACTTTCTTTTCTTCTCCAAATCGTTCTTTTCACATTCGAAGCCGCCAGCACCGTGGGATCAACTTGGTCAGAGATAATCTGATGGATCTCAAGTTCGGTTTCTGATGCGTCTCCCATCGGCACAAAAATCAAATATCCCGTGCCCAAACATAAGAGAATCCATAGAACCACACTCTTTTTTGTCATGTCGCACCCTCCCTTTATCGGGAATTCACTTATATCATTAAACTCATTGTGTCAAATACGCAATTCAAACGTTTCCCCTTGATACGAAAATTTTACACTTCCCTCCTGAATACTTTCGACAACAACTTCATCCACACGATCCCCTTCATGCACATAATAGGTACTTTTTGTTCTCCTATCCTGAACAATCGCCTGAGGCTTTTCATCCAAAAGAATCCCCACCAAC
>JADFSZ010000123.1 GCA_022560555.1 PVC group bacterium | reverse complement strand
TTGCATAGGAGCCCCGAGATGATACTCGAGTCCGTCATAGGTAAGCGGCGGCAAAAACGCCCCCCAGATAATAAGACCTCCCATAAAAACTAAAACTCCAAAAATCAAGGCATTCTTGGGTTGGATTGTTATGTCCAAACTCCACAAACGGTTTTGAATAAATGCTTTTGCTTGGCAAAACAATTCCCAACCCCCCACAACAAGCACAACCCAAAGATAAGTATGCTTATGAATCAATCCACATGAGCCGGCTATTAAAATAATCCAGGAAACGGCCCAGAGACCGATCCCTAAGCTGATCATATTTTTGGGAAGCATAGGGGTATTAATATTGAGGAAGGAAATTTTTAAAATCCATTTCCCTAAAGATAACGCGGCCATAAAAAAGCATATTACGGTCAGAACAAACCCAAGGCGCCCAACAAGGATCATTATGAGCCACAAAACAAGGTCATTTTTGCCATATTCGGCTAAATAAATGACGGACACCAAAACGGCCAGCCAGCCGAATAGTGTCCCGGCTCTATCTCTGTTGACAAAAGACATGTTTCTTATAAAAACCCGGAAATTTTAGATTGATTTATTTCTAATTAATTATACAATAATATAAACTATATGGAAACTCCGCAAAAAAGACCCCACCTCTCCATCGTCATACCCGCCTACAATGAAGGGCCGCAGATCCAAACAACGATAAAAAGCGTGATCTCCGCCTTCGCCGAAAAAAGCCTGGACTGGGAATTGATTATTGTCAATGACGGCAGTACGGATCAAACGCTGAGTCAAGCACAGCAATCCGCATCCAAAGACACACGCGTTCGTATCGTGTCATATCCGATCAACACGGGACGAGGAAAAGCGCTTCGAGAAGGACTTAAACACGCTCGAGGAAATATTATCGTCACGGCCGATGCGGATTTATCGTACGATTGTCCGCAAATATACGCGTTATACAATCATCTGGGGGCAAATCCCCATACCGATATCGTGTTGGGCTCCGCCTATATGCCCGGAGGCCAAACCGTCAATGTGCCGTGGCAAAGACTTTTGGTTAGCCGTACAGGCAATATGATCATCAGTAAAATGCTTCCAAAGAAATTTTATACCATCACATGCGTTTTTCGCGCCTACCGGCGTCATGTTATTCAATCCCTCGATTTGATATCTGACGGCAAAGACATTCATCTCGAAATCTTATCAAAATGTCTTGCTCTCGGGTTTCACATTGATGAAATTCCCGCGTGCTTGAATTTTCGGAAAAAGGGAGTATCCAAATTTCAATTTCGTGCAACGGCTTTTTCACATATGATTTTTTCAATTTCCGAAAAACCAAGCTTGTTTTTCGGGATCATAGGCTTGATCTTTATTATGCTCGGGGTTGGAGCCGGCATTTATCTTATTTTCCTCTGGCAAATGGGGCAATTAACTCCCAACCGACCTCTCATTATCCTCATGGCTATACTCATTCTTTCCGGCATTCAAATGCTGTCTTTCGGATTTATCGGGACTCAGATAGTCTTTCTTAAAAACGAACTCGTCCGATTACGCAAAAATCAAAATGAAATAAAATCTGATTTAGAAAACCGCCCCGAATGAAACTCACATCCCCCATTGCCCCCAGCTTCTTTATATTCTTTTTCTTTTTATCCATATTTCTTCTATCATCGGGAGGACACCTCTATACCCAAGACGGTCTTATTATCTACAAAGTTGCTCAAAATTTATTTGAAAATGGCCGTTGGAATATCACGGGACTTCCCCCGCAGGGGCTTTCCCTTGGCCCCGACGGGCAGTTGTATTCTCCCTACGGCCTTGGAACATCCTTGGCTTATATCCCTCTCATAGCTCTCGGCCATGCCCTTTCACACGTCCCGAACTTAGCCGGAGTTAAGACAGCTCTCGCGATGAGCTTAAACTGCTTTGTCACAGCTTTCAGCTGTATCTTCTTCTACCTTTGCGCTCGAGCATTACGTTTTAAAGAAAAAACATCGATCAGTCTTACATTGTTTTATGGACTCGGGTCCTTTGTTTGGCCATACGCAAAATTTGGCTTCCCGGATCCTTTAAGCGGTTTATTCACCCTCGGGGCCGTTTTCTTTGCCGTTTCTTATCCATCAAAACAATCGCGAATTCAGCTTTTTTGGTGCGGTTTTTTTATGGGGTGCATGTGCCTTACGCGATTAACAACCGCTCTTTTTGTTCCGGCTATTATTCTTTATCTGCTCTTAAAAGAACTCTCACATTCCTCATCAAAATCTCCCCGGAGCATTTTCCTGAATACTCTTATCATCCTACTGGGAGCTATTCTTCCTTTAGGTCTCATCGCTTATTATAATACGGAGCGATTCGGCAGCTGGCTCTTAACAGGTTATCACGCTTACATAATCGGCCCCGACCAACTTCAGCGATGGGGCTTTACGACGCCACTATTTGTCGGACTCTATGGATTGCTTTTCAGCGCGGGCAAAAGCATTTTTCTCTATGTCCCCCTAGCCCTTCTCGTTTATCCCGCTTTAAAAAAGTTTTGGGGAACAAATAAACACGAGTGTCTTTTATTCATCATTATGATTCTTCAGATGTTTCTATTTTTCTCATGCTGGGTCAATTGGGAGGGCGGGACATCCTGGGGGCCTCGCTATCTGTATCCTATTATTTTTTGCTTGATCCTTCCCATAGGAAAATTGATGGAATCCAGCCGGAAATGGAGACGCTTGTGCTGGGGCCTATTCATGTTGGGATTTTTCATTAACAGCCTGGGTGTTCTCATTAGTTTTACGGAATATGTCGGATATGTTCTTAAAGAATGGGATCGATACGGTCTTCTTCTTTTTCATCCCGGATTTTCTCCCATCTATGGTCATTTGGAACTTTGTTTTCAAAAACTTTTCGAAGTTAACAGTCATTTCGACCTAGGACTCTTAAAATCGTTTCGCCAGGGAAACCCATGGGCCGGCAAAGCGATTCTTTTTTTGATTTTTATGATTTTAATATGCGCATTCTTTTTACGAAGACGAGCCAAACAGGAGAAGCGGTCTAAGGGCTAGGTATTGTATCCGTTCGCTCTTGCGAACGAATATGGCTCACAACTTGTGCCATAATCGTTTTTACAGATTCATTCTCGGGTTCCAATGTGCTTGCAAATTCTAATTCGGCTAAAGCCTTCATAGGCTCTTGGGTATTAAAATAAGCCTGAGCCAAAGAAACGTGATCATCAACCGCGTAAGGATTCATGCTGAGGGCTTCTCTAAAATTTTTAATAGCATAATCTAGTTGTCCAAGCTGAAGATAAATTTTACCCAAATTACTCTGGACACGGCTATAATTCGGGGCCAGACTTGTTAATCGCAAGTATGTCTTAAGCGCATTTTCCATTTGGTTTAATTGAGCATAATTAAAGGCCAGGCGATATAAAATCCGCAAATTGACAGGATCATATTCGAGGGCTCGATTATAATAAGCCGTAGATTCCTCCCACTTGCCCTGGCTTCTGGTAACAACGCCTTTATGAAATAACGATTGAGACATAATCGGTTTATATACGAGCGGGTACTGCAATAGAATAATCAGAGCCGCGGCCAAAACAATATAAGTTGCTGAGTTGCTTGATAAGTGGGTTCTTATACGATCGGGAATGTTAAAAACCCGCTCACGGGGGTTCAAAATTTTTTGACCGGCCACGAATAATCCGAGAGCGCTCCAAAAACTAACGGCGATCGATGGAAAACGAAGATCAACACTCACCATATTGTGCGCAATCACTCCCACGAGCCCCATCCATATACCTATTAAAGGAAGCACAATTTGCAAATCATCTTGTTTTAGCTCGGCGTCCTTCATATCAGTACCCGGCTTGATCACTTTAATCAAACAGGCCCTTAATTCTTTACGATACAAACCTAGTATCTTGTATCCCTGCCAAAGAACTAAAAATACTATCGCCGCAAAAGCCATCACGCCCCAAATACCCATCTCCGCTCCGAGTTGAATAAATTCATTATGAGCATGTCGAGTGGTTGTGACCGCTTTCTCCATGCTGAAATAATCCGTAAGACGGTGTTTTGGGTACTCGACAAAAAACGTTCCGAAACCCGGCCCCCACCATATATTTGAAACAAACATTTGAAACGAACCTTTCCAAATATACTGACGGACCCCTGTAGAAAATTCATCAATGACTTGCTTTTGAATATAAGGTGTATAAATCGCGATGGTTGAGATGACCAGGACAAAGATACAATAAAGAAGTCTCGATCGAATCGATAACGCGCAAAACCCAAAAATAATGATTGCAACTCCGAGGCCGAGCCACACTCCGTTGGATCTTGAAATAAATTCGCCAATCATCAAAAGAACCAATACGGCCGCGTATCCCCACGTTCTCAATGAAACCCAATTTGATAATCTATTTAACGCGTTTTTCATCATCGTAGTGGCCAAAAGACCTCCGACAATAAATATGTTCATAGTGATAAAATTTCCAAAGAAATTTTTATTTCCCAAAGTTGAGTAAGGGATACCTCCCTTGAGGCTCCAGCCGCATTGTTTCAGCCCGTACAATGTCGCGATCACAGCCGCGATGATCGGAAGATGACACACAAGAGTGAACTCTTTCCGGTTCGTAATGAGGTTGCTAAACAAAAAATACAACAGCAGATACGTTACATACTCCTGCCATTCCGGAAACGAGATATGATGATATTTTGAGAAGATCGTAAAGACGGAAAAAACAACAAAAAAACCAAAGATAGAGATATTGAGAGAATTTTTCGTGAATCTAAGAGTGTCGATTTCACAAAGCCGAAAGACAAGCCAGACACTGAGCAAGCCCAATGCGAGTTGGGCAACATATAATTTAAGGAGAAACCAATTGAAAAATTGCTTCCAAAATACGAGCGGGACAATGGTGAGAATGGCTACAAAAAAGCCGTATTTAATACATTTGTTAAACATGGACAATGAACCTTTTGGGTCAAGGCAACTTTCATTATAATCTCGAACACATGAATGTCAAAATCATTTGGAAGACATCAAACGGCCGATCCAAAAAAACATTAAAAAGAGAGCCCTGCATCCGCAAGGCTCTCTTTTTTATTCATATATCCTAAAACTTCAACTTTGATAAACTTACATTAATTATCAAAGTGCAAGCGGAGCAACGGCCCCAAGATTAGCAACTCCGGCACCCCATTTCACATGTCCGTCTACATAGAGGATATGCAAGCCCCCTAAGTGGTTGTTGGCATCACCCACACTATCATCACTCACAAGAAAGGTATCGGACGGGGATGCTTCTGTAAGAGC
>JADFSZ010000122.1 GCA_022560555.1 PVC group bacterium | reverse complement strand
AAAACTGGTTGATAATTTTCCGTCAAGTCAAAGAATCAATGAAACGCTCGAACGTCAGTTTCAGATTGCGAACCATTTTTTTTACTCTAAAGGGCCGGGATGGAAGAGCTATATTCCCATCCTTCCGACAACGAATAATTACGAAATTGCTTTAGAAATCTATGTGAAAATTATTAAGAATGCCCCTTTTGGGGATTTTGCCGATGATGCACAGTACAAAGTTGGTGACACCTATTTGAAGCTTGGTGATTTTACGAAGGCGATACATTCATATGAAAAACTTATTGCCGTATTTCCTGATAGTGAATTTTCCGAATTGGCCTCCTATAAAATTGCTGTATCAAAATCTCACGGATTATATGGTAAAGAGGGTGCCTTTAATGCCGCCCCCGATGCTTTGGAAGATTTTGAGGCTTTTTCAAAGGAGTATCCGGATAGCCGGCTCATTGAGGAAGCCAAAATTGAAATTGATTTTCTTCGACGAGAAAACGCGCAAAAGCTTTATGAAATCGCTCTTTTTTACGAGAAAAACAAGGGGCTCAAAGCCGCGGAATTTTATTATCAAAAAGTCGTTAGGGATTATGAAGGTACTGCGTGGTCAAAAGAAGCGGCGATGCGATTAAAGAAAATAGGCCCGAAACTTGAAAAAATCAAAAAAAAGGAAAATAAATGAAACTTGGCTATCTTCTGGCATGCTTTTTTTTAGTAATGGTGTGCGGATGCGGATACCGAACAGGCTCGCTTCTCCCTGATGCCGATATTCACACTGTCTACGTTAAAAATTTCAGGAACGATACTTTTCTTATTAAAATAAGGCGCGTTAACAAAACATCTCAGTTAGGCATAGAAACAAAATTGACAGATGAGATCATTCGGCGATTTATGCTTGATGGCACGCTTAAAGTGACGGTAAAAGAGAACGCGGATGTGATACTCGAAGGCCGTATTACCTCATTTTCATTGTCTCCCCGCCAATTTGACTCAACAGACCGGCGTCTTGTCGCTCAGTTTGGAGTGCGTATCGGAGTTGAATTGACATTAACGGATGCCGCAACGGGAGAGATTATCTGGGTCGATGATATTGAAAAAGGGGCGACATTTTTTGTAACGGGAAGCTTGGCAAGATCCGAAGAGGACGCGGTTGACGAGGCCAGCGCGGAACTGGCAAGAGATATCGTGATCAGGGTCGTCGAAGGATGGTAAGTCATTGACTGAACAAAATCTTAATATAAAATCAAAATCCTATCACCCGGATGCGTGGGAAAATGTTTATCTTTTGCGAGGATACGATGAGGGGCTCAAAGAAGACTTTATCCGGAACCTTAGAGTGAAAATATCCCCATCTTTTCCCAATGAGATTGAGGTTATTTCTTTTGACGTTCGGGAGGACTTTGCGAGCCAAAAAGTCCTTGAAGAATGCTGCATCCCGTCTTTATTCTTCGGATATAAAATCGTTTACCTGAAAAATTTCGACCTTGCCAAAAAAGATGAGCGGGATAAATTTACTGATTACCTGAAAAATCCCTCAGAATCCGCTTGCCTCATTTTTGATGCGGGGTCGTTGTCTAAAAAAGATAAATTTATTGATCTTTTTGGGCCCAATCAGATTGTGGAGTGTGTGATCGATTCAAAAATCGAGATGGTACAGTGGGCGCAGTCGTATTTTAACAAAGCAGGGAAGGAAATTTCGACCTCCGCCCTTGAAGCCTTTTTGGATTCTACCGGGGCGACAGTTCTGGAAATGAAAAGTGATGCCGATAAGCTTGTCTTGTATGTCGGGGAGCGTAAAAGTATTCAGCAAGAAGATATTACTTTACTTCTCTCGGGAGAGAGTGTCCATGATGTTTTTGAATTAACCGACGCTGTGTCGCAACGAAATCTGAGGCGCACCCTCATGATCCTTCACCATCTGTTTCATCAAGGGAAGTCGAGCATAGAGCTTGTTGGATGGCTCTCATGGCATTTTCGAAGGGTATGGATGACAAAGAGTCTGCTTGACAGGAAAATCAGTCCTTTTCAAATATCAAAGCGAGTTCATATCGGGCAAAGGTATTTTAGTGATTTTGCCAAGAACGCCGCGCAAATATCCCATGGACATCTTCACAGGATCTTTCAATCCTTGCTTAGTACAGATTGCGCTATGAAGAGCAGCTTTTGGGATGATCGACTTTTACTGGAGACACTGAGTGGTGAGTTGTGCGCATGATTAACGGACCTTCGTGACGAAGACAAGTGGGGAAAGGAACAAAACTCAATGAATAAAAAGTTAAAATGGCGCTGCATCTTTTGGATATGTGGGATTGTGGTCATGTTATTCTCTTTGTGGCCTCTTGACCAAAAAATCCGTCAAGGTTTAGATTTGCGCGGAGGGATGTATTTGGTGATTGAGGTTGATAAAACAAACCTGACCGAAGAAAATAGCAAAGATGCTATTGACCGCGTGTTGGAAGTGATTCGTAACCGCATCGATCAATTTGGTGTTGAGGAGCCGTCCATCCTTCGTCAAGGAACAGATCGTATTGTGATCCAATTGCCGCAAATAGATGAAGAGGGGATTAAACGTGCCATGTCTATTATCCAGACAACAGCATTTTTGGAGTTCCGTCTTGTGAATGATGATCCCAAGCTTCTTGAAGAAGCTGCCAGGGGAAGAATCCCTCTGAATTATGAATTACTTCCTCTCATGGAAAAAGGAACAAACCGAGAATCTGCCGATGGCTTGCTTGTGAGAAAACGCCCCGTGCTTACCGGAGAAGATTTGGTTGATGCCACTGTCGAATTTAATCAAGGATCATTTAACGAAGTTGCCATAGGATTTGAGCTTAACCGCAGGGGCGGGAAAAAATTTGCTGTTTCTACCCGGGAAAATGTCGGAACGCGTCTTGCGATTGTTCTTGACGGAAAAATTGTATCAGCTCCCGTCATACGTGAGGAGATACCGGGAGGACGAGGTCAAATTAGCGGAGATTTTACGATTGACGAAGCCAAGGATTTGGCCATTGCGCTGAGGGCGGGTGCGCTGCCGGCCCCGATCACCGTTGTGGAATCACGGACCGTCGGAGCTACATTAGGTAAGGATTCCATTCAAAAAGGCTTAAGATCCGGGTTGATCGGGATGCTCCTTGTTATCATTTTTATCGCGGTTTACTATCGCTTGAGCGGGTTGATTGCGATTTTGGCTTTATCTGTGAATATCATTATCGTTTTTGGTACACTCGCGATGATCGGTGCCGTTCTGACGTTGCCGGGTATTGCCGGAATTATATTGACGATTGGTATGGCCGTTGATGCCAATGTTCTTATATTCGAAAGGATTCGCGAGGAGTTAAGAAGTCATAAATCCGTTCGCGTGGCCATACAAACAGGATATGATAAGGCCCTTGTGACTATTTTAGATGCGAATGTAACGACATTAATTGCTTCCGGAATACTTTATCATTTTGGTTCGGGTCCCATACGGGGATTCGCTATAACGCTATCGATCGGTATTGCGGCGAGTATGTTAACGGCTATTTACGGCACAAAAGTGATTTTTGATCTTGTGATTATGAAAAAACCAAATTTGCAGAAGCTAAGCATATAGAGCTGTTAACGAAGGAGAATAAACATGTTTTCGATCTATAAAGACACTCTCGCGATAGATTACCTTAAGTTTAAAAATTACGCTTTTGCCGTCTCGCTCGCCCTTCTGGTTCTTGGTGTCGGCTCGCTTATTATAAAAGGGGATAAAGCGCTTGGTGTGGATTTTACCGGCGGCTCTCTTCATCAATTAAGATTTGAACATGCCGTAGATATTGATAAGTTGCGTGATGGCTTAAAAACATTAGATCTTGGCAGCATTCCGATCCAGCAGTTTGGCGATGCACATGAAGTGATTATGAAAGCTCCGCTGACAGAGGGGATCAATTCGTCTGAATTGGGGACGTTGATCAACAGCAGCATCCGTGAAATATACAGCGAAAATCCCTTTGAGGTTTTGAGAACGGAAACGGTGGGGCCGGCCATAGGCCGTGAGTTACGCATGAAGGCGGCTACGGCGGCTCTGTTTGCCGTTCTAGCGATTGCGGTCTATGTGGCCTTTCGTTTTGAAATGGTTTTTGCTCTTGGGGCCCTGTTGGCTTTGTTTCATGACGGAATTATTACATTGGGCTTATGTTCACTTTTTGGGTATGAAATATCCCTGACCGTTATCGCGGCCGTTCTAACGATCTTAGGTTATTCGATCAATGACACTATCGTCATTTTTGATCGGATTCGTGAAGAAAGAAAACTCCATAAAGGACAAAATCTTTATCATATCATTAATTCAAGCGTCAATCATACGATGAACCGGACGCTCATTACAAGCTTAACCACTCTCTTGGTTGCCCTCATGCTTTTTCTCTTCGGAGGAGAGGTGATTCATGACTTTAGCTTTGCTATGCTTGTGGGAGTTATCGTAGGAACGTATTCAAGTGTTTATATCGCGTCAGGCGTGCTCATTCTTTTTCAGAATCGATTGGCTAAAGGTTAGATTTAGGACAGGAGTTTGTTGTGATCACGTCAACGGCGATTCCCAAAAAATGGGTTGTGAGAGATTATCACAAAAGTGTTGAAGAAGAGTTATCGAAAGCTCTTCGTATATCAAAAATCACTTCTCGCATACTTGTTCATCGTGGAATTAAAACTGTTGATACCGTCCGGAAATTTCTCAATCCACAACTCGCCGACTTTCATGATCCCTTTCTCCTTTATGGGATGAAAGAAGCTTGCTCGCTGATTCGTCAGGCCATAGATAAAAATTCACGGATGCTCGTTTACGGAGATTATGATGTTGACGGAGTTACTTCGACCGTTCTCGTCTTAAAATTAATCCGTCTTCTTGGCGGAGACGTGATTTATTATGTCCCAAATCGGCTTCAAGAGGGATACGGCTTAAGCCGAAGGGGTATTGATTTCGCAAACGATGAACACGTGAAACTTCTCATTACTGTGGATTGTGGTATTACGGCTGTCCGGGAAGTTGAGTACGCGAACCGCTTAGGGATCAAAACCATTATTATTGATCACCATCTTCCGGAGAAAAATATTCCCGAACAATGTGTCATTGTGAATCCCAAGCAACCTAAATGTGTGTATCCGTTTAAGGATCTTTGCGGAGTCGGCCTGGCCTTAAAACTGAGCCAGGCCTTTCTGGGGATTAAGGATCGTTTTTTGGATTTGGCCGCGTTCGGAACGGTTGCCGACATTGTGCCTTTGGTCGATGAAAATCGAATCATCGTGACGCTTGGTTTGAGGCAAATGAACCAAACGGCGAATCTTGGGCTTCAAGAGCTTGTTCAGGTTAGTTCTTTGGCAGGGAAATTCTTGGTGCCTCATCATATTGGGTTTGTTCTAGGGCCGCGTGTGAACGCGGCAGGACGTTTAGGCGATGCCCGTTGGGGTATCGAGCTTTTGCTTTCCGAAAATAAGGAAGAAGCTGCACGATTGGCCCAAAAATTGGATGAGGAAAATAATAGCCGGAAAAAGATCGAATTTTGTGTTTTAGAAGATGCCATAAAAAAGATTCAGGAAGGTTATGATTTTGATAAAAACTCTATC
>JADFSZ010000121.1 GCA_022560555.1 PVC group bacterium | reverse complement strand
CGAATCTTTTCACGATATTGAAGTATTCGAATACCGCCTTTTATCATCCCCTCGGCTAGTTCATACACACTTCGGCCATTTCCATGCTCATAGGATAGAATTCCATAAAATTGATTTTGGAACAACTCTTTAAGGCAGGATTTAGACTCTAAGGCCTGAGACTTCATGCAGACACCGCCATTCGGTAAAAACAGGGTCATAGTTTTTGTCTTTTAATAGTTGCACAATTTCTTTGACACTTCGGTGGTCATGAATATCAAATTGAGGCTCACCTTCTCTAATATGCGTATACCCACCGACAAGGGTTGATGACCCGGCTGACATGCGCGTAACAAGGGACAACATATCATCCCGAATGGCCGGTTGCTCACGCGTTGAAAGATTGATTCCAACTCTTGGGAACAATATACGCGTAAGGCATATGATTTTTACAAAAAGATCATCTGATACCTTGATCGGTTGGTAATCCATATCTTCGACTGGGACAATTCGCGGAAATGACAGAGAATACTCCACCCCCGGATATATTTTTTCCATAAATCTGAGATGCTGAAAAAGGGCAATCACATCCTCAACCGGAGGGGCTAATCCTAAAAGAATCCCCATAGAAATTGATCGCATCCCCGCATGGGCCGCTCGCTCCGGCGTTTCGTAGCGATAATTGTAATCTTTCTTTTTCCCTGATACATGGACAGTGTCATAAATTTCACGATCATATGTTTCCTGATAGACTGCGAGGCCATCTACTCCTGCTTTTATCAGCTGACTATACTCATCTGTTAAGAGAGGCTGAATCTCAATAGAAACATTTGGAAAATATTGTCGTGCAATTGTGACAGCGTTTTTAATATAATTGACGGATGTCATACGATCAGATTCGCCTGTAAGAATCAGAATATTTTGAATCCCTTGCTTGGAAAGCACATTCATTTCTTTATGAAGCTCAGCATCATTGAGACGTGTCCGCGGAATTTTATGGTGGCTGGAAAAGCCGCAGTAGACACAATTATTTTCACAATAATTCCCCAAGTACAAGGGGGCATAGAGGGAAATTGTTCTTCCAAAATACTGCCGAGTCACGTCAGAAGCTTGCTTTTTTAATTTCTCGAAGGTTGCTTCACGAGAATCCGTGAGGATTCTATGAATTTGATCAGTCACAATCATGGTATGCCCTTATGACAATAAATGGCTTAATGGCGAAGAGGCTGAAGCAATGTTTTGCGAATCTGGAATTCCTGATTCATAGGCCAATCGACCTGCTTCTATAGCTTTGGAAAAAGCTTTAGCCATGTTTGGCGCATTATCGGCCGTCGCGATGGCGGTGTTGACGAGAACGGCGTCCGCTCCCATTTCCATGGCTTTTGCCGCGTGGGACGGACATCCAATACCGGCATCTACAATGATAGGAATCTCAATTTCGTTGATAAGGATCTGGATAAACTCTTCGGCTTTCAGCCCTTGGTTAGTTCCAATACATGAGCCTAGAGGCATGACAGTATCCGCACCCACTTTGACCAACTCTCTTGCAACGTAGAGATCAGCACTTACATAAGGGAATACAACAAAACCTTCTTTTACTAGCAGTTCAGTAGCACGAATGGTTTCTTGATTATCGGGAAGAAGATATTTTGAGTCATCAATAACTTCGATCTTGATCCAGTTTCCATATCCGCATTCTTTCGCGAGACGAGCGATGCGGATAACTTCATCGGCATTACGGGCTCCGGACGTATTGACCATGAGCTTGACCCCATCCGGAATGTATTCGAGGATATTCTCTTCATGACGTTCTAGATCAATCCGACGTACGGCCACAGTCACGACTTGAGAGCCGGACTGAATGATACTTTCCCGGACATCATACTTATTCTGAAATTTCCCTGTCCCGATTAAAAGTCGGTTTTGAATCTCAAAATTGTCTATGATCAATGACTGCATTTCTATATCCTATTTTTAATTGTCTTTCTCGGAACTCCTTACTCCGAACTTCGTCGATCATAGATCAACGATTACCCACCTCCAACAAACCCAATCAATTCAACAATATCCCCGTCTTTAAGGACTGTGGATTCCCATTTTTCTTTTTTCACGATATTGGTATTGATCTCTGCTACCAGGTCTTTTGCTTGAGGACAAAACATTATTATACATGCTTCAAGGGAGGCCTGGGGCTCAATCTCTATTAGTTTACCATTAAGATAAATTTTCATGTGTGAGAATAAAAAAACCTCCATACAATGCATAGAGGTTCAACGAGTTAAAAATGAATCCCTACGCTGGCATTACCCAGATCAGGTCACGAGGGTCAGCGGAAACACCACTTTCTCAGCCTTTCTGTTCAGGCTCCCCATTTGGGTTTAATTGTACTTAATTACCCAATCTCTTGTCAAGCAAGATCCAACACCCTAATCTCTAACAACATGAAACATCTATTCTAATGTTCTCAAGAATTTAAGAATAGTTTCACCACGTGGTGTGATTTTATGGCGAACGCTGCTCCCTGCGGAGCGTTTGATAATGAGTCCGGCAATGGTCATACGACGTATATGTTCGGAGATAGTTTTGTAGTTAGTATTGAGCGCGCTAGATATTTCTCGGACTGAAATCTCGGATTCTCTCGCAATCAACTCCAGGATCTCTATTCGTCGATGATTTGAAAATCCCTTAACCACCCGCTCAAGCTTTCGATAATTCCTTGTACCGATTCCCCTATTAATCTTTTTCATAATCCAGCATTATAAACTATTTGACATGTGTTCTCAAGTTCTTGAGAATATTAGAATAGATTGAGCATGATAGGAGCACATAGATACGAACTTGTGAGGATGGTTGAGTAGCGATTAGCAGAGATACTGTGTGAAAGTAAAATTGAATCTACTCAAAGATAATACTCCATAAGAACATTGCGCTTTTGAAGAAGGGCTTGGATATCCGCCACAGCTGATTCGACACTGACACCGCTCGGGAAATCGGCATCCGTTTTGATCTTTTGAAATCGGTTTTCACCGACGTTCACAAGAATTAAATCCGCGGGTGCGTTCAAAGTCTTTAAAATCTCAATATCATCATCATCAGGGTCCGGTAAAGTCGTAATCAGAATCAGTCCCGCATCCGTAAACATGTGAGAAATTTCTCCCAAACGACGCAAGTACTCGTCTCTTTCGCCTTGCTCTGTGACGCCACGATCCAAGGCGCTAAAGGTATTGGACAAGCCCAAATAATACACTTGACGTCCGGCACGAAAAAGTTCCTCTTCCAGAGCTTTTGCCAGGCGTCGTTTACCAACACCGGATGATCCCGCGAACACGATCATTGTCGAACGCTGGCCATTCTTCCCCTCGCGCATGCCGGGTGTGATTTGGCTGCGGTCCCAATTGCGGTCACGCTCACTGATATGATTCTGAAGCAATTGACTCTCTTTTCCGAGCGCTTCCAAAACAATTCCACCGCCGGCAATTTCATAATCATCAACAATAACAAAACGGCTCGTAGCCGCAATATTCTCGGCAATATCAAGCGCGATAGGCTTTAAGGTATGCAAAACACATTCAGCCACATCATGACGATCTACTTGTGTTTTATTATTTACCGTAGAAAGTTCTGAGGCATCCAAAATATGATTGATTTCGCCTAACCAAACGGAGGTCCGCATCGTCGAGATTTTAAGTTTATATTGTTTTCCCTTAACCAAAGGCCTCCTGCCCAGCCAAAACATGCTGACACGTATTTGAGAAGTAACTTGGGCCGGCAAATCATTGGTTTTGCACATCATTTCTCCGGGACGAATATAAATCTGCGTTGAAAGCGTAAAACCCACGGCTTCTCCCGCTTGGGCCTGCTTTTTAACCGGAGTATTAAAACTTTCTAATGAAGCCACTTTTGATATTTTGCCCGATGGGAAAAAGATAACATCATCACCGACAGATATAGATCCGGATTCGACCCGGCCCGCGATAATGCGGCGGTCATCATCGAAATTGGTAAATTTATAGATATCTTGTATCGGAAAGCGAAACGGCTTGTTCAATTCCGAAGCTTCCTTTTTAAAATGGTCCATGACTTCAAGAACAGTTTTTCCTGTATACCACGCCATGTGTTTGGATTTTTGTGCCAATCCGTCACCCTCACGGGCACTAATCGGAATAAACGTCTCCGGCTTCATTTTTATACGACCCAAAAATTCTGTATATTCCGCGACAATATTGTTAAAGATGTCTTCGGAATAGTTCACAAGATCCATTTTGTTGACACAAACAACAAGCTGCTTAATCCCAAGCATGCTCATCATGTATCCATGCCGTCTGGAATTCTCCTGCACACCTTCTTTCGCGTCAATGACAAGAATAGCAGCTTCCGCGCGGGCCGCGCCTGTAATCATGTTTTTCAAAAACTCAATATGGCCCGGTGCGTCAATGATAATGTAATCCCGTTTCTTAGTCTTAAAAAAGCAACGCGCCGTATCAATCGTGATACCCTGGGATTGCTCGTCTTTCAAAGCATCCAAAAGAAAGGCATATTCAAACGGTTTCGCGTTTTTTTCACACGTGGCCTTAACTTGATCCAGCTTCCCTTTTGGAAGCGAACCCGTATCCGCTAAAAGCCGCCCAATAAGCGTGCTTTTTCCGTGATCCACATGCCCGACAACGACAATATCCATCCGTTCACGATTGTGCCTAGTCTGATCAATCTCACTCCTAGTGCTTTCAACGACACCAGACCCTTCACTTTTCCAATCCATAAATTCAAATTCTGTCATTTTAGTCTCCGCTACTTGTCTTACATATACCCATCTCTTCGTAAAGTTTCCAACCCGCCACCGTCTTCTTTATCTTGGGCCCTTCCGGATCTTTCCGCGATATTCGAAAACTTCCCGCTTCTTAATTCTTCAATAATATCTTTTGTGTTTTTCGCGGTCGATTCAACCGGAGTTGTACAGGGATAACACCCAAGAGAACGATAGCGTTTTCCGTCTCCTTTATCAAAATAAAGATCGATAATGGGAATATTTTCTCTGTCGATGTATTCCCAAATATTCAATTCTGTCCAATCCAGCAAAGGATGAACCCTCACATGTGTTCCCGGAGCAAAATCCGTCTTGAATTGGTTCCAGAATTCAGGAGGCTGATCTCCGACGTCCCATTCGTTTTGTTTATCACGCGGAGAAAAGTACCGCTCCTTGGAGCGCGAGCCTTCTTCATCCGCCCTGGCCCCGACAATCACTCCCGTATACGGCTCAGTATTTTCATCAACATCGTACTTCTTTGTTTTGTGATTAAGACGGTACCGGGGCCAATCACCGGAAAGGGTATGTTTGAGCGGCTCACTTTTGAGAGCTTTACAGCACTCTAGGCGCGTTAGCTTCCCGTCAGGAAACGTATTTTTGTTTTTAAGGTCCTCTTGATTTCGTCCCACAATCATATTGATGTTCCATTCAAGCGCAATTTTATCCCTGTACGTGCACATGGCAGGAATCTTAAATGATGTATCAATATGCACCAAGGGGAACGGAGCATGACCAAAAAAAGCCTTCCGTGCCAACCACAGCAAAACCGTGCTGTCTTTCCCAATCGACCATAGCATCACAAGGCTTTTAAACTCGCGATACGCTTCCCT
>JADFSZ010000120.1 GCA_022560555.1 PVC group bacterium | reverse complement strand
CACCCTCATCTTCTATGGGTGCGTCTTTCGCCATGTTAATATCTCCTGCCCTTTATGGGTAAGGGCTACCGTATGTTCAAAATGGGCTGACGGTTTTTTATCCACGGTTTTGACAGTCCACTTATCATCATTATCAATTCTAACATCAGCACAACCCGCGTTCACCATCGGCTCAATAGCAAAAACCATTCCTTCTTTAATGCGCGCTCCGTGCCCCGGTTCGCCAAAATTCGGAATTTGGGGGTCCTCATGAAGCTCTGAGCCGATACCGTGTCCGACAAAATCTCTCACAATAGAAAACCCATGACCTTCAATCACCTTCTGTATAGACGCGCAAATGTCACTCAAACGATTGGCAGTGGTCATCGCTTCGATCCCGGAAGTTAAAGCTTCTTTTGCGGTATCGATCAGCCTTTGCTTTTCATCGTCAATAGCTCCGACACCAACAGTCACAGCCGAATCCGAATATAAGCCGTTATACCTCACACCGATATCGATACTGACGATATCGCCTTCCAAAAGACATCTAGCCCCGGGAATACCGTGAACAACTTCTTCGTTCACGGAGACACAAATGCTTCTTGGAAAACCGCGATAACCCTTGAATGCCGGAGTGGCCCCACTCTTTTTTAATTGGGCTTCCGCCGTCTTATCCAGTTCCAAGGTGGTGATACCGGGTTTAACTTTATCAATGAGCGTGTCCATTATATCGGCCAAAATACGACCAGCCTGACGCATAATCTCAATTTCAGCTGGACTTTTTAAGACAATCATATATTTATCACGACACAATTATTCAAAATCTATTTTAGCTGCTCCCGCGTTAGCTCTTGGAGTATTTCATGGAAAATCTGATCGATTTCTTGATGTCCATTAATATCAATCAATTTCTTTTTTTCTCGATAAAACGTAACAACGGGCAACGTAAGTCTTTTATAAACCTCAAGGCGTTTCTTAACAACATCAGGCAAATCGTCATCACGAATCTTTAATAAACCTTGGCATTGGTCGCATACGCCCGCTTGCTTAGGCGCCGAGGAAGTCATATGATACAAATGTCCGCACGTCAAACATGTCTGGCGGCCTGTAAGCCTTTTGACAAGCTCTTCGTCAGGAACATCCAAACACAACACGATTTCAACACCGAATTCCGTATCCTCTAAAGCTTCCGCCTGTGTTTTTGTTCTTGGAAATCCGTCTAAAATGTATCCTTTCTGACAATCCAACTTTTGCAATCTTTCTATAACAAGTTCAACAACAATCGGATCCGGTATCAATTCTCCCTGGTCCATATAAGTCTTTGCTTTTTCGCCCAGAACACTTTGACTCTTCACGGATGCTCTAAAAATATCTCCTGTTGAGATATGAATAAGCCCAAGTCGTTTTTGAAGCATCAGGGCTTGTGTCCCTTTTCCTGAACCCGGAGCTCCTAATAAGGCAATCCGCATGGGGCTATTCCGAACAGCTGCGGAATCGATTTTTTCCGATTCGCAATTAATAATGGCGTCCTTTAATACGGCCTTTTTTCATAAAACCATCATAATGATGCATCATCAATTGCCCCTCAACTTGTTTCATGGTGTCCAACATCACTCCAACGATAATCAGCAGCCCGGTGCCTCCCATGAAACTCGCTACTTTAAACGGAATATTTAAGGATCGACTGATAATATTCGGCAATACAGCTATAAAAGCTAATCCAACAGATCCGGCCAAAGTGATTTTTGTGATGATATTGTCAAAGAACTCGGCCGTAGGCCGCCCGGGTCTGATTCCGGGAACAAATCCGCCGTATTTTTTCATATTGTCCGCAATTTCAATAGGATTGAATGTAATCGCGGTATAAAAATACGCGAAAAATATAATCAGCAGCATATAGACAACATTATAAAATCCTTCTTGCCTCATAAAAGCCGCCGCAAAAGACTGCAGCCAAGGCGCCGAAGAAAAACTGGCTATCGTCGACGGGAACATCAAAATCGACGAAGCAAAAATAATCGGAATCACGCCCCCGTGATTGATCCTTAAAGGGATATACTGACTTTGCCCTCCGTAGACTTTTCGCCCAACCACTCTCTTGGCATACTGAACAGGGATTTTGCGCTGCCCCTGCGTCAAAAGGATGGTTCCCATGACGACAAACACAAATAAGACGATCATCACAAGTCCATACCCCAAAGGGATCTGCCGTCTCGCGGGATCCGTAAACGAAAATAGAGTCCATAATTGTCCTAACGCGATCGGCAACTGACTGATGATCCCCGCCATAATAATGATCGAAATCCCGTTTCCGATGCCGCGTTCCGTAATTTGTTCACCCAACCACATGATAAACGCGGTTCCGGCCGTAAGCGTAATCATCACCAAAAGGATAAACGGGACTCCGGGCGTGGAAACAATAATAGTTCCTTGAAAACTATTAGGATTCTGTAACCATAGAGATATAAAGAACGATTGAATCAACGACAACACAACAGTACCGTAGCGCGTGTACTGGTTAATCTTTTTACGTCCTTCTTCTCCGCCTTCTTTAGCGAGGCGCTCCAAGTGGGGGATAACAACTGTCATCAGCTGCAAAATAATCGAGGAGCTGATGTAAGGCATAATCCCGAGAGCAAAAATAGTACAGTTCGATACGGCTCCTCCGGAAAACAAGTCCATCAAACCGAAAATTGTACTCCCCTGCTTAGCGGCAATATCCGCAAAAAACGCGGATAAGGCACGTCCGTCAACCCCGGGTGTGGGTATATACGATCCGACCCGGTAAATCACAAGTAAACCCAGTGTCAAAAGTATCTTTTTTCTCAGATCGGCAATCTTGAAAATATTCAGGTACGCCTTTAACATAGCCGCTTACCCTGCCACTTCGACTTTACCGCCGGCGTGCTTGATTTTTTCACCGGCACTTTTGGACACATGATCCGCTTTAACCGTTAAAGGTTTCGTAAGTTCTCCAAGACCTAAAACACGCAATCCATCATAGGGCTTTTTTAAAACATTTTGATGAAGCAAGAGCTCTAAATCAACAACCGTATTCGCGTCAAATCGCTCAAGATCTTTCAGATTAACGATCGCATAGTGTTTTTTAAATATATTGGTGAACCCACGCTTAGGCAGCCTGCGATGCAAAGGCATTTGGCCTCCCTCGTAAAGGGGCCCAACATTGCCGCTCGAACGTTGCTTGCTCCCTTTGTGTCCACGGCAGCTCGTTTTTCCATGCCCCGAACCCGGGCCGCGCCCCACGCGTTTTCTCTTCTTGGTGTAAGCAGGGTTTGGTTGTAAATTACTCAAGTGCATTTAGCTTCACCCCTCTTGCTTGCTCAACTTTTAAAGCATCTTTTAACTGACACAGACCATTGATCGTGGCTTTGGCCACATTGAGGGAATTGGGACTCCCTAGTGATTTTGTCAAAATATCGTGGATGCCCGAAACCTCTAAAACAGACCGAACGGCTCCTCCGGCAATCAACCCTGTCCCTTTAGCGGCAGGTTTGAGAAGCACACGTGAGGCCTTAAAACGACCGATCACTTCATGAGGAATGGTTGATCCTTCTTGCGCAAAGGAAACCATCGATTTCTTCGCCTGCTCCATCGCTTTTCGAATCGCATCGGGAACTTCCCTCGCTTTCCCGTTTCCGATACCCAAGCGGCCATTCCCGTCTCCGACGACAACAAGAGCCGCTAGGCTAAAACGCCTCCCTCCCTTAACAACTTTCGCCACCCGTCGAATACGGATGACATTGTCAAGAAACTCAGGAGCTTGATCTGACGAATTCATCATTCTATTCGGGTTTGTTTTGCCTTTATTCATTTCACAACAACCTTTTCATTTTATATTTTAGGTGTTTAAAACTGCAATCCCGCTTTACGGGCCCCGTCGGCAACGGCTTTAACCCTTCCGTGATACAGCCGCCCATTCCTATCAAAAACCACTTTTTTTATATTTTTCTTTTTCGCTAACAGCGCGGTATCTTCGCCAATTTTGTACGCGGATTTAACATTTTTTTGAGTGTTTTTCGTGTCTTTTGTGACGGTGGATACAGCACATATCGTACGTCCATTCATGTCATCGATTACCTGAACATAGATATGCCTTGTTGAGACCTTCACGCTGAGCCTCGGTCTCTCCATAGTTCCGATAACACGACTGCGAATCAGCCGCTTTCGTCTTAAACGGGATCTGTATTTTTTTTTCAATTCACTCGGTAACCTTGCCATATGACACCTTGATATTCCTACGCCACTGTTTTTCCGGCTTTACGGCGAATTTGTTCCCCCTTGTAGGAAACTCCTTTGCCTTTGTAAGGTTCCGGAACATAAAACTGGCGAATATTGGCCGCAACTTGCCCCACGGCTTGTTTATCGATTCCTTTAATTGTAATTTCCGTCGCGGACGGCATCTCTAGGCTTACCCCGTCCGGAATTTGGTAAAGAATAGGATGCGAGTAACCCAATTGAAGGTTGAGAGTTTTTCCTTGAATCTGCCCGCGGAATCCAACGCCGGTAAGTAAAAGGGATTTTTCATACCCTTCGGTAACACCTTGAATCATGTTGGCAATCAAGGCCCGTCCCAAACCATGCATCGCGCGGGCGCTTTTCGTTTGACCTTCAACAGAAACCCTGACTTCCATGTCCTCGATAGTCACCTGAATAAGCTCATGCAATTTCTGAAAAAGTTTTCCTTTGGGCCCCTCGCAAACAACCTCGTTGTTCGCGAAAACAAGTTTAACTCCCTTCGGAATAGCAATCGGTTTTTTTCCAATACGAGACATAATGGTTCCTCTAAAACTTTTACCAAATTTCGCACAAAACTTCACCGCCTACATTCTCTTTACGGGCGTTTTCTCCGGTCATAATACCTTTAGATGTTGACATGATCGAGATTCCCCGCCCTCGTATAACGGATTTAATTTCTTTCGAAGGACTATACCGCCTTAAGCCGGGTTTACTCACACGCCGCAGCATAGACATCACAGGTTCCCCCTCTTCTGTGTATTTCAAGGTAATATCAATGGAGGCTTGTATATCTGCCTCAAGAATCTTGTAAGCTCGAATGAAGCCTTCGTCTTTAAGAATTTTTGCAATAGCGACCTTGATTTTCGAGCATGGTATTTGAACTTTTTCGTTCTTAGCCCCAATGGCATTTCGCATTTTTGTTAACATGGCTGCTATGGGATCGGTCATTGTCATTTTTTGTGTCCTCTCATGTCTTCAGAGATCAGATTTCTCTGTTTTCTATCTTCTGTCTTCTGCCTTCTGTTTTCTGTTTTTCTGTCTTCTGTTTTCTGTCTTCTGCTTTTCTGTCTTCTGTTTTCTGTCTTCTACCAGCTGGATTTCAGGACACCCGGCAACTCTCCGCGACTGGCCAAATTCCGAAAGCAAATCCGGCACATATTGAATCGACGGATAAACGCCTTGGGCCTACCACACAAATGACATCGGTTATGTTGACGAACCTTAAATCTCGGTTCTCTTTTCGCGCTCTCAACTTTACATTTCTTTGCCACAAATTCCTCCTTAAACTACTGACGAAACGGCATTCCGAACAAACGCAACAACTCTTGCGATTCCTCATCAGAATCTGTTGATGTATCAAAAGCGATATTCATTCCCTTGATTTTTTGCACCTTATCGGTTTGAAT
>JADFSZ010000119.1 GCA_022560555.1 PVC group bacterium | reverse complement strand
ATACTTTAATAGAATACCATCTTTAACCCGCTTTCCAACATTGAAGTCTTTTATATATGTGCTTTTTTCCATTTTTACCCTGTTAGCGATCGACGCGTATAGAGGCCGTTGAAACTCCCTTAATTCGCAACTTTAAATCATTAGGGTTATCCGAGTTTATGATGGCCTCTTCTTCTGAGATAACCTTCTCCTTCCAGAGACGGTAAATATGCTCATCGAATGTCTGCATACCTTTATAATCCGTCGTTACCATGGCATCTTTAATGCCGCCAAAATTTCCTTCGGCAATAAGATCCCTGATACGTTGAGACACAACCATAATTTCACAGGCCACAACACGGCCTGATTTGTCCTGCTTTTGAATAAGCCGTTGAGAAACAATAGCTTTTAAATTGAGCGACAACTGATACTGGACACCCTTATGCTCTTCCGAAGGAAAAAATTGCATGATACGCTGCAAGCTCTGGTATGCGTTTGTTGAGTGCAGTGTGCTCATAACCAAGTGACCCGTTTCCGCAAAATTGATGGCCATCTCAACACTCTCTAAATCCCGCATTTCTCCGATAAGAATCACATCAGGTGCTTGCCGCAAGGCGTTTCTTAAAGCTTCCCGGTATGATTCTGTGTCTATCACAACTTCTCTTTGCGAAACAATGCTCTTCTTAGATGTGTGCAGAAATTCGAGCGGATCCTCGATCGTGATGATATGGCCCTCTTTGGTCCTATTGCGATGGCCTATCATCGCCGCGAGAGTTGTAGATTTCCCCGTACCTGTGGCCCCTGTCACCAGAACAAGCCCCCGCTTCTCTTCGGAAAAATCTTCCAGAACAGATGGCAAACCCAACTCTTCTACTGTTGGGATTTCGGTTGCGACTCTTCTGAGCACAAGTCCTGGTGTGCTTCTTTGCACAAAGGCATTCACACGGAACCGTCCCATTTTATCAACACTGTAAGCAACATTGCATTCCTTTGTTTCCTCATAAGACTTTAACTGTGCCGGGCTTAAAATATGTTTGATCATCGTTTTGGTATCCTCGGAAGTGAGCCTGGCACATCCCTCAACACTGATCATCTTGTCATCGATACGAATTGTGGGGCAATTTCCGGGGATGAGGTATAAATCGGATCCTTTAAGTTCAACTAGCTTTTTTAGAATTTCATCCAAGCTTTTCATGATTCCAACCTCCTTAAAAATCGATGCCTATTATCAAATTATAACTTAGAAAATATCAGGGCCGCGTTATGACCGCCGAAGCCCAGAGAATTTGATAAAACAGTTTCCAGCTTGATGTCCCTTGAGGTATGCGCGACATAATCCAAGTCACATTCCGGATCAGGATTGTCAAGATTGATAGTAGGATGAATTTGACCTCGGCCGATCGACAGAATGGATACAATACTCTCAATACCGCCTGCGGCGCCTAACATATGTCCCGTCATAGATTTTGTTGAATTGATAGGAATTTTTTTTGCGTGATCGCCAAAAACCTGTTTGATCGCTACCGTTTCATACACATCATTGTATTTTGTCGATGTCCCGTGCGCGTTAATGTAACTTATTTTTTCTTTAGGGATTTGAGCGTCTTCAATCGCAAGTTTCATGGCACGAACGGATCCTTCCGCGTTGGGGGCGGGTTTCGTAATATGAAAAGCATCGGCTGTCATACCAAAACCCTTCACTTCGGCATACATACGAGCCTTCCGTTTTTGGGCGTGCTCCAAAGTTTCTAATATGAGAATGCCGGCTCCCTCACTCATGACAAAACCATCCCGATCTCTATCAAAAGGCCGGCTGGCTTTTTGTGGTTCGTCATTCCTTTGTGATAAGGCTCTCATAGCACAAAATCCCCCGAAGGCCAAGCGCGTATTAGCCGCTTCCGCGCCACCACAAATCATCACATCGGCCTTTCCGTGCCTAAGCAGATCCAACGAAATGCCTATCGTATGATTTCCTGTCGCGCATGCCGTAACCACAGAAAAATTTGGTCCTTTCATGCCGTAATACATGGAAATAAAACCCGGGAGAATATTAGATATCAACATCGGAATAAGAAAAGGGCTCATTCGCCCGGGCCCCTTATCCAAATACACATTATGTTGTTTTTCAATCGATTCCAGACCGCCAATACCGGATCCGACCACAACACCGACTTTATGCGGATCTTCCTGATGGATATCCAAGCCGGCATCTTCAATCGCCATTTTTGCCGCAGCCATCCCGTATTGGACAAACTTGTCCATCTTTTTAATATCTTTTTTTTCGACAAAACAAGAGGGATCAAAATCCTTGACCTCTCCTGCTATTCGAGAAGGAAATTTTGCGGCATCAAAACTCGTCACAGGAACAATCCCGGATTGCCCTTGACATAAACACCTCCAAAAAGTTTCAATATCGTTACCAACGGGACTGATCACCCCCATACCAGTAACGACGACACGCACATTATTCATAATGGAAGGAAAATCAAGAAGAGGTTTTTGAATTGATATAATTCATGGCTTCTTGGACTGTTGTCATCTTTTCCGCGTCTTCATCCGGAATTTCAATATTGAATTCCTCTTCAAGAGCCATGACCATTTCAACAGTATCTAAAGAATCCGCTCCTAAATCATCTAAAAAAGAAGCCGTAGGAACCACCTCGTTTTCAGACACACCCAATTGCTCAACAATAATTCCTTTTACTTTTTTATCCACTTCAGCTGACATTCAAGTTCCTCCTTTCAGGACTTAAAAAATAAAAATTACCTGCATACGTTAAACAGACATAGCCATTCCGCCATCTACCCTGATCACTTCTCCCGTTATATAATTTGCTAAATCAGAGCATAAAAAAAGCGCCAGCTTGGCAACATCCATCGGGGTCCCGAATCGACCCAATGGAATCATTTTAAGCATGGCGTCTTGCCGCTCTTTTGAAAGTTGACTCGTCATGTCTGTGTCAATAAAACCAGGAGCAATCGCATTCACAGTTATCGATCTCGACGCAACTTCCTTCGCGATTGATTTTGTCAATCCGATAATTCCTGCTTTTGAAGCCGCATAGTTCGCTTGACCGGCATTTCCCATCATTCCGACGATTGAAGTGATGCTCACAATACGGCCGCTTCTTTGTTTCATCATCGGGCGCAACACAGCCTTTATGAAATGAAAGGTTCCTTTGAGATTTACTGCCATAACTTCATCCCAATCGGACTCTTCCATTCGCATAAGCAGTCCGTCCCGGGTAATGCCGGCATTGTTGACGAGTATATCAAGGCGCCCATATTTGTCAAGCACTTTTTGGACAGACTCTTTGACGGAAGTCCCACTAGCTACATCTACTTGCAGAGCAAGGGCTTCTCCTCCGGACTTCATGATTTCATCAGCTGTCTCGTTAGAATTTTTGAGATTTCGACTACAAATCACGACTTTTGAGCCCGCTTGGGCAAAATACCGAGAGATTTCTTTTCCAATCCCGCGCCCGCCGCCCGTTACAATCGTAATTTTATCTTTCAAATCACAAACCATGCCTTTTCCCTTTCGCGCCCTATACTGATAAACAAGGGGTCATTTTAACCATTCTTGAAATTGTTGTAAATCATTTAAACACTCAACATTAATGACTGATTTTCTCTTGTCAATTCTTCGAATAAGCCCTTTTAAGATTTTTCCCGGACCCATTTGAACAAACGTTTCAACCCCCGATTGAATCATTCGCTCTACACTCGCTTGCCACAAGACAGGGGATGACAATTGAGAAGCCAACACAAACTGATATTCCGCTTTATCTCTAACAACATCCGCTGTGACATTCGAGATCACAGGTATTTTTGCGGTTTTAAAATCTACGAAACTTAAAACGTGACTAAATTCTTCAACAACATCTTTCATCAAATCAGAGTGAAACGCTCCGCTGACTTTTAAAAACACAAACTGCCGCGCCCCCGCTGATAATGCCAGTGGTTGAAACTTTTCTAAACCCGATATGGATCCTGACACAACAATTTGTCCGGGGCAATTGAGATTGGCCACACATACATAATTCCCGCCTTCGCACAAGCCCGAACAGATCTCTTGAATAACGGCCTCGTCAAGACCGATCACAGATGCCATCCTTCCCGGATTTTTTGCGCCTGCCTCATGCATCAGGCGAGCTCTTTTGGCGACCAGATTCATCCCTTCATCCGGCGTAAGAACCCGGCTTGCAACAAGAGCCGCGTACTCCCCCAGAGATAACCCCGCTGTAAAAACCGGACAAAATGAGGAAATACTGTTTTCGAAATATTTCAAACACAACAAGCTTACCGCAAAAATAGCAGGCTGACTGTAGTCTGTTCTGGATAAAAGTTCAACGGGGCCTTCAAAGCAAATCTTTTTTAAATCAAAATTAACTTTGGAACATAAATGATCAAAATATTCGCTTAATTTTTTATCGCCGTCATAAATATCTTTTCCCATCCCGGGATACTGCGCCCCCTGGCCGGGGAAAAGAAATGCAATTTTCTTATTGATAATCACTGGTCGGATTTTTTATTAATTCGTACACATAAATTTATTTTTTTCATGTAACGCATTTCTTTAGTTCGGAGTTTTCAGTTCGGTGTTCGGAGAAAAAAGCATCCACTGACTGATCTTGCGATTTATCAATCTGTTAAACTCAATCTCTTATCTCCCGGCTCCGAACTCCTGACTCCCAACTATTTTTCGCGGGACCCGCGAAAAATTACCACCGCACCAAACTTGCTCCCCATGTCAGCCCTCCCCCAAAAGCAACAAACGCAATCAGCATACCTTCCTTAATCCGGCCTTCTTTGTAAGCATCATCAAGAGCAACGATGGCGGAAGCCGCCGAAATATTGCCGCGCATTTCCAAATTCATATACACTCTATCAAGAGGGATTTTGCATTTAGAAGCCAGAGCCGTAATAATTCGGCGATTCGCCTGATGCGGAATAAATAAATCCACATCGCCCGGACAAACTCCCGCTTTTTCAAGAACATCAGTTAGCGCATTTACCATTGACTTGACGGCAAGCTTAAATATGTCGTTCCCTTTCATTTTCAAAAAATGAAGTCTTTCATCCACGGTACGGTGTGACGCCGGGTGTCTTGTTCCGCCTCCCGGCATATTGAGGTATTCGACATATGTTCCGTCAGCCCCTAAAACAGTTTTAATAACCCCTCTGCCGTCAGGAACATCTCTTACAAGCACCGCACCAGCTCCGTCTCCAAAAAGAATACATGTGTTTCGATCCTGCCAATCCGTTATTCGGGATATGATTTCCGCTCCGATCACCAAAACCGTTTTATAATCACCCGAGTTTACATATTTGACTGCTAAATCCAAAGAGTAAACAAATCCCGCGCACGCGGCACTGATATCCATACAAGGAATATTTTTAATACCGAGTTTTTGTTGAACAAAACATGCCGTGCTGGGAAAACCCATATCCGGGGTAATGGTTGAAACAAGGATCAGATCGATGTCATCAAGGGAAATCCCTCCCATCTTGCACGCGTTTCTAGCGGCATAAGCTCCGAGATCCGATGTAACTTCATCCTCGCTCGCGATGCGCCGTTCCTTGATTCCGGTACGACTCACAATCCACTCGTCCGTGGTATCAACCATCTTTTCCAGATCCTTATTGGTCAGAACCCGCTCAGGGACATAAGAACCT
>JADFSZ010000118.1 GCA_022560555.1 PVC group bacterium | reverse complement strand
GGCTCGTTGATAAATCAAGAGGGAAGATCAAAAAGAAGCTTGTCGGATGATATTAGTCCTTGTGGCCATAATGAATTGTTCAGCATCACTAATATCATCGGACAGGACAGCATAACCGACCATAACATCGACAGATACTTTTTTACTTTGCGTTTTTAATTTTATAAAGGGGGCGAGGCTATCATAGACACGTTGTGCAAGAGCTTTGCCATTGTCCGTTTTATTCAGCACCACTAAATAGTTTTTCGGTAGATCTTCTCCAAAAAAGCTATCATATCCCCTCGCGCTTTTTAATATCATATCCGTTATATTACTGACGAGAGACGATATGTCTTTTTGGCCAGCGACATCATAGTAAAGGTCGATTCCTTCCATGGCGATGTTCAACAGGACAATGGATTGTTTGTTCTTTTTAGCCTCTTGGATATTTTCAACTAAGTTCTGACAAAACGATGAATAATTATTTGTAAATGAAGCCTGCTTCTGTTCAATGTCGCCTTCCAGGAATTTGTCTTTTTCGATCGCGTAAACATAAGCGTCCCGAACAAGAATCTTTTTGGCTGCAACCAGCTCCTGAAGCGATTGGTCCATTGTCCGCATTCCTTCCGATCGCCCCATTTCAATAATCGTTTGAATTTGATGTATTTTTCCTTCCCGGATAATATTGCTAAGGCCTCCGGATCCCCTCAATATCTCAAACGCGGGCACACGGGATTTGTGATCTTGGGTGGGAAGTAATTGCTGCGCCACAATACCCACGATGGATTTAGACATCATAATCCGGATTTGTTCACGCTGTTCCTCTGGAAATGAATCCAAAATTCTCGTGATTGTTTTTGCCGCGCTGTTCGTGTGAAGTGTCCCAAAAACGAGGGCTCCCGTTTCGGCGGCTGTGATGGTCTGAGCGATTGTTTCTAAATCACGCATTTCTCCGACAAGGATCACATCAGGATCTTCCCGAAGCGCTTCAATCAAAGCTTTCGCGAAAGAAGTCGCGTGCGTTCCGATTTCTCTTTGGCTAATACGGCATTTTATAGGCTGATGAACAAATTCGATAGGATCCTCCAAAGTAATGATATGCGCCTCTCTTGTTCTATTAATGTGATCAATCATGGCGGCCATAGTCGTTGATTTCCCGGACCCCGTGGGCCCCGTGATCAAAATCAACCCTCTGTGCGTGTTTGATAAATCAATCAGCGTTTTTGGCAAATTCAGATCATCGATCGATTTAATAATGGACGGGATTAAACGAAAAACACCTCCAAGCCCCCTCTGATGACGCATCACATTACATCTAAAACGGGCCTTCCCCGGTATTTCATGCGCAAAATCAAAAGAAAATCGATTTTGAAAACTTTTTTTTTGATGGTCATTCATAAGACTAAAGATCATCTCACGGATCTCAGCATCCGTAAAATCTTTGTCGGAAGCTTTGATTAATGTTCCGTGCACCCGCATCATGGGCATATGATGCTCGGATATATGCAAATCACTTCCATTCACATCAATCAGACGTAGAAGCAATTCCTGCATGGCATCCATCAAGTTTCTCCTTTCGCCACCTCTAAGGCTAAAGAATCATGTGAATAGAGAAGCGCCGTTTCCCAACTGATCAGGTTTTTCCTAAAAAGATCCAAAAGGCTATCATCCATTATTTCCATACCAAATTTTACTTTACCCGTCTGCATATAACTCATTAAATTAAACGTTTTCTTTTCACGGATCATGCTGGATAAAGCCGGGGATCCGACAAGAATTTCCAACGCGATACACCTCGCATCCTGTTCTTTCATAGGAACGAGCTGTTGGGATATGATTCCGCGTAAAGAATCCGAAATCATCACTCGAACCTGTTCTTGCGAGTTGGGTGGAAAAACATTAATCACGCGATCAATGGTAGACGCAGCATCATTTGTATTCAGTGTTCCAAGCACAAGATGTCCCGTTTCCGCGCATGTTAAAGCCATAGAGATGGTATCTAAATCTCTCATCTCCCCAATCACAATCACATCAGGGTCCTCCCGGAGCGCCGCGCGTAGCGTATTCGAAAATGTATCCGTATGTGAGCCCAGCTCTCTTTGAGTGACAATGCAAGATTTATTTTTATGAACATACTCTATTGGATCTTCAACCGTAATTATGTGATCCGTCGTATTTCGGTTCAATTCATCGACCATAGCCGCTAATGTTGTCGTTTTGCCCGATCCACGAGGCCCTGTGACGAAAATAATTCCTTGCTTGGTCTGCAGCATCTGAATAACCGATGGAGGAAATCCAAGATCCTTCAATGTTGGAATGTCCGGAGGTACAATGCGAAAAACAGCATCACATCCCCCGCGATTTTGCCGGTAATAATTCACCCGGGCGCGCCAAGGTTTATCTAAACGCAGGATATATGAAAAATCGAGACTTAAATCTTTTTCAAACTGCATCCTCTGCTCTTCCGATAAGATTTCTAGAAGAACCTCCGTTTTATCCTCAACACGGAATTCTTCGGGAATCTCCTCGGCGGATAGAGGCAATAGCTTTCCATTGATACGCAGATAACAATCGCTAAAACTGCCGACATGCACGTCCGACGCATTTTTCTGTATGGCCAACTCAAGCAATGGGTCGATTTTTGCCATAGCAAGTCCTAAAATTTAAAAGGAACGTTTCTTAAGGTTAACACAAGAATAGCGATCGCGACAAGTATTTTAACACCAACCCCCATCGCCCATCCAAAGAGAGAACCGACCCCTGCCCATACAGAGCGGGCAAGAGGCCTCTTCTTTCGATGCTCAACAACAAGCGCGCCGATAAAAAGCCCCAGAAGAAGTCCGGGAAGAGCCGCGACCCCAATTCCTAATAGACCTATAAAATCCGATGAGCCCGCCGGCCAAAGCACCCCACGCAGCTTCTTTTGAAGCGCCAAACACACGAACACCCACCATGGCTCCGATCCACTCAAAAGCTTCTCCCAAAAGAAAAAGGCCTATGACGATCAAAAGAATTTTCCCGGGAATAATACTAAATTGAGTCGCGAATGATAAACCGATCAAGCCTGTGACAAATAGAAGATTACCCGGGAGCCAAAATACAAGCATACATGTTCCAAGAAAAAAAAGGACCCAAATCAGCAGGGCCATGATTCCGGGACTTTCTAACACAAGTTCACTCCTTGAGATTTATTTATGACACGTATCATCTTTGAGCCAAGTGAAAATTTTTTGATCGAGGGGCGCTAAGGACAAGTCTTCTATTTTTTCAAGTGAAACCCATCCCCAATCTTCACATTCTAAACTTTTTGGTGATCCTGAATAAATTTCACATTCATACAAGTAAACATATATCTTCAGGTCCGGAAGTTCATCCTCAAATGTTCCCAGCAATCGTAGAGGTTTGACAAGTATGCCTAGCTCCTCTTTCATTTCCCTTATAACACACTGCTTGGGTGTTTCGGGGGCCTCAATGCGGCCGCCCGGGAATTCCCATAAAAGAGGAAACCGAACGTCATGACGACGCTGCGCCAAAAGAAATTTTTGGCCCATCCGGATCAAGGCGCCTGACACAACCACAAATTTCTGCCTACCCATTACTTGTATAGTGTCCCCCTTACGTGTTATGTCTTCATTTTAGAAAGAGCCCAGCGTCTAAGATTTCGTTAACCAAGCTAAACATTCTATATGCTTCGTTTGAGGAAACATGTCAAATGGCCATACACCCTTTACATGCCAGGCAGCATCACTCTCAAACCTTTTGAGGTCCCGCGCCAATGTCGACGGATTGCATGACAAGTATAGAACATGCTGAATATGCTCTCGTCTTTTTGATATTTCAGATACTAGTTTTTCGTCAAGACCCATACGCGGCGGATCAAGAAATACAACATTATTTTTTTTGTGTTCCTTATCAAACACCCATCCAAACACATCCTCTACACGATTCCGGTAAATCCTAAATGAATCTGCCTCCAGCTCATTATCCTTAACAGCCTTTTCAAAATATCGCGTTGCCTTACGGTTTTCTTCGACAAGAATCCCCTTCTCGAAGCGATCGGACATCATTACAGAAAAGACCCCAACCCCGCCATAAAGATCAAAGAAACAACTGTCCTCCTTCGAATAAATGTTCATACTTAATATGTGCCGTATGATTTTTTCTAAAATATTTTGATTTGCTTGAAAAAATATTCGTCCGTCATAATAAACTTTTTTGTCATTTATTTTCGAGTGCAAAACAGCGGATGATCCGGGCCAATACGAAACATGCTCTGAGAGATCACTTTTAATGGTAAGTTTTTTGGCATGCTTACTTTTATCACGCGGGAGACTCATTATTTCCTGATTGATTTTCCGGGACACAATCATACACTCGTCAACAGGCACAACGGAGACATGATCCGTGCCAATAAATCCGTATCGAAAATTGAGCCGCTGCGAATTTCGTGTGAGTTTAACGTCATTACGATAATAAAATGGATCATCCGAAGGAATCGTATCGTATATGGGAAAATCCACCGAACCATATATTCTTCGAATCACATCTTTCACCTGCTGAGTTTTGAGAGTTAATTGGTCGGGATAACTCAGGTGTTGATAATGGCATCCGCCGCATTCCTGATAATATTTACACGGGGCCTGAACACGGGCCCCAGATGGTTTAACAATCCCCACGCTTCGAGCATATGAATAGTCATTTTTCTCCTCCGTAATACAAACTTTCACCTCCTCATCGGGCAAAACGAAAGGAACAAAACAAACCTTGTTGTCAATACGTCCAAGCCCCCAGCCTCCGAAAACAATTTTTTCTATGGTAACAGTATATGTTTGGTCAACAGATTTCATAACGAAGACAGGAGCTTTTTAAAGCTTAAAAGATTTTCTGAGTTTAACCGCTTTAATTGGGTCTGAGTTCAGCGCCCAGTTTTTGAAAACAGGCGTGCAATATTTTTTCATGCGGGACATCAACATCTTTCTCTGTCAGTGTTTTCGATGCATCTCTATAGGCTAACGAAAAACCCATACTTTTTTTTCCGGTTTTGAGTGGGGAACCCCTATAGAGGTCAAACAGATTGACATCCTCAAGCCATGATCCCCCATAAGTCTTTATGCATTCAACACAATCCTGGTACGACACACCCTCATCCACAATAAGAGCCATATCACGATACACAGCAGGATATTTTGGAATCGGCGCATACTTTTTATCAAGTTTTGCTGACTGACAAATCCGATCAAAATCAAATTCACCGATAGATACATTCAGGTCCAATCCATACTTTGATTTTACGGAATCGGCTAAGACACCAAAAAATCCGAGAGAAACGCCGTCGATCAGCCATTCTAAAGACCGATTTTTCTTGAGCCAAGGATGGTCCGAAGTATTGATCACCCCGCGCTCGATTTGAAACTTAGCAAGGATTCTCTCCACAAGCCCTTTAAGCTCATGCGGGCCTCCTGCGACCAATATAGAAAATCGCGTTTTTTCGAAGACTTTCTTTTTTGACGAATCTTCCAAAAATATACGGCCGATTTCAAATAGCCATGGATTCATTTCCTTAATATTTTGATTTCTTACAGCCACTTTTAACAGACCCGGGATCAAGCTTGTTCTCATAACAGATTGTTCACGAGAAATAGGATTGGGTATTTTTATGGGTTTTTCTGAGAGGCTTAAATCGTCCGGATGAAGAAAACTAAAATTAATGATTT
>JADFSZ010000117.1 GCA_022560555.1 PVC group bacterium | reverse complement strand
GATTCTTTTTTGCATGAAAGTGAAATGCCCCCACGCTCCGTTTGATAGGAACGGCTCACGATTTTCTTTTTTATCTTAGTGAAATTTTAGAGTCGTATAGCCTCACGTTTTTATCAGCCGGTGTTTTGCCCGTCTCAAGCTGAGTCAAAACTTCCTGGAGCATCACTTTTAACTCCCTGTTCGTAAGTTGTTTTCCTAAATCCATAATAATTTTTTCTGATTCGTCACTTAATTTCATGGACAAGCACCTCCTTCCGTTTATATCGAAAACCAGTTAAATGGAAAATCCGTTAAATGGAAAATCCGTCAATATTTTCTGAGACGTCTAAAACGGTTTTACGTATGAGCATGGATTGCGTTTCCCATTCCGATTTGTCCCATAGCTCAATACGATTCCTCACACCGATAATCACAACGTCTTTATTCAGTTGGGCATAATCCAAGAGATGTTTCGCCACAAGAATGCGGCCCTGGCTGTCAAAAGGGCACTCACTGGCGTTGGCAAATAAAAATCGCTCGATTTTCCGGGAATCTTCACGGGATGTTTTTAGGCTTTCGGCTTCTTCGGAAAAATTTTTCCAGCGCTCCATGGGATACAAAAACAGGCATTTTTCAAATCCCACAGTAATGATCGGATGCTCCCGGCCGCCGCGATACAGTTCTTCGCGCATTCGGACGGGTATGCTCAGGCGATCTCGCGCGTCTATTTTATGGATATGATGACCCATGAACATTGGGAATTCTCCTTACTTATCCCACTTTTACCCACATCTACCCATAATTTACCATGACCTAAAGGCCTGTGTCAAGATGTTTTATATGAATTACGACCCAGTAAATCTATAATATATTGATATTACTTAGATTATATATAATAACTTATTAAATTAAATCTTGCGTAAAAAAACCTCGGACGGGAAATTTCCCCGTTCGAGGTTTTGTGAGATAGTGAAAGTCTCAGGATTTTAATTATTCATGCGACAATAGCCTGACGGTGACCACACCCTTGGTCTTGGCCATGGCTTGAATGATCGCCTTGGACGCGTGGCTGGAAATATCGATAATATTGTACGCGATCTCATCTCGGCTTTTGTTAAGCATCTCGACGATATTAATATCTTCTCTCGCGAGTATTGTTGAGATTTGCCCAACCATATTCGGAATATTTCTGTTTGCGATCAAAAGGCGATAGCTGCTCGTTCGCTCTAGCGAGCATGTCGGAAAATTAACGGAATTGATAATATTTCCGTTCTCAAGGAAATCTTTCATTTGTCGAGCCATCATTTGAGCGCAGTTGCTTTCGGCTTCACGTGTAGAGGCTCCCAAATGCGGAATACATATCACATTTTTAGAGTTAATAAGGTCATCATCGGGGAAATCCGTAACATATCCGGCCACAACACCTGTTTCAATGGCTTTTTTAAGATCATCATTATTCACGATGCCTCCGCGTGAAAAATTAAGTAATCGAACCCCTTTTTTCATTCTTTGGAATTTCTCCATATCGATGAGTCCCCGTGTTTCATCCGTCAGGGGTGTATGAATCGAGATATAATCCGACTTGGCAACAAGCCTGTCGAGGCCTTCCTCTCTTTCCACGTCCCGTGACAACCCCCACGCCGCTTCGACAGATATAAAAGGGTCATAACCGACAACATTCATTCCAAGATCCAAAGCACTATTGGCCAGCATGACACCGATTTTTCCCAAGCCAATCACCCCTAGCTGTTTACCCGCGATTTCTTGGCCGCCGTAGTTTTTCTTTTGTTCCTCAATAATATTCGGGATCTCGGTCCCCTTTCCTTTGAGGGATTGTGAAAATACAAGTCCTTCAAGAATTTTCCGACTGGACAATAAAAGCCCAAGTATAGCCAATTCCTTAACCGCGTTCGCGTTGGCCCCCGGCGTATTCATCACAACCACTCCTCTTTCGGTGCATTTTTCAATCGGAATATTATTCACACCGATGCCGGCTCTTCCGACAGCCAAAAGAGTATCGGGTAGATCCATATCGAGCATTTTACAGCTTCTTAAAACAATGGCGTCGGGATTTTGGATTTCACTGCCGATTTCATAGCGGTCAAGTTCAAAAAGGCTTAATCCGTCGGATGATATTTTATTCAGCGTCTTAATTTTATAAGACGGCTTGTCAGTGCCGGGATCGTAAGATACTTTCGCGCTTGGATGTTTTGTTGTCATCAGTTGCTCCTTACGTGTGTGTTTTTTCAAATGTTTCCATAAACCGAATAAGCGTTTCCACGCCTTCCTTCGGCATGGCATTATAAATGCTGGCCCGCATGCCTCCGACGGCACGATGTCCTTTGAGGTTCTTTAGTCCGGCTCCTTCGGCCTCCCGGATAAAAATGTCATCGAGTTGGGGCTGCCCCGTCACAAAAGTCACATTCATGATCGAACGGTCGTGTTTTACAACGGGAGATTTAAACAATGTTGACGCATCAAGATAATCGTATAAAAGACCGGCTTTATCATGATTACGCCTGCCCATAGCGTCTAATCCCCCTTGCTCCTTGATCCACTCAAACACAAGTTTCGCCAGGTAAACGGTGTAACAGGGAGGTGTATTATAAAGCGACTTATTTTTAACATGAGTTTTATAATCGAGATAAGTCGGTATTTTCTTTTCAGTCCTCTCAACCAGGTCTTCACGAATGATCACAATGGTCAAACCCGCCGGGCCGATGTTTTTCTGAGCTCCGGCAAATATGATCCCGAATTTTTGCACATCTATGGGCTCCGAAAGAATATTGGAAGACATATCCCCCACCAGAGGGATATTTCCTGTATCCGGAATATTTTTAAAACATGTTCCGTAAATCGTGTTATTCGTCACCATAAAAATATAATCTCCGTCCGGCTGAAGATCTTGCGCTTTAACCGTTGGCAAATATGTGAAATTTTTATCTTCAGAGCTTGCAGAAATCAAAACTTCTCCGAATTTCTTAGCTTCAAAAATGGCCTTTTTAGACCAAAGTCCCGTATGAAAATAGTGAGCGCGTCCTGTTTTTCCAAAAAGGTTCATAGGCACCATAGCAAACTGCAGGGTGGCGCCGCCTTGAAGAAACAAAACGTGATAATTCTTAGGAATCTTGAGAAGATCCCGTAAAAGTTTTTCAGCGTTTTCGAGTATTTCACCAAACTCTTTGCCGCGATGAGAAAGCTCCATCACAGACATCCCACAGCCTTGATAATCCAGCATTTCATCCGCTGCTTCCCGGAGAACCTCTTGGGGTAAAACGGCCGGCCCCGCGCTAAAATTAAAAACTTTTCTCATCGCCTTATTCCTTTCTGATGTTCTCATCTAACCCATTTTGGCGGCCAAAATTCTTAAAGCTGTCGTAAAATCAATATTTTCGACTATGACCCTATCCGGCAGCGCTATACCAACGGGTGAAAAATTCAAAATCCCTTTAATACCCGCTTTGTTTAATTGATCGGCTACTTTTTGCGCGGCTTCGCCCGGAACGGCAATAATACCTAGTTCAATTCTATGGCTCTTTACAATATCTAACAATTCATGAACGGGATAAACCCGGATATCTGTGCGCATACGTTCAACTTTGTTCACATTGTTATCAAATCCGGCTATGATTTCAAATCCATCATCTTGCAAGGTTTGATACTCAAGAAGCGCGCCTCCGATTCTTCCCAGCCCGACAAGACACGCTCTTCGTTTACGAAAGAGCTTAAGATGTTCACCGATATGTTTTTTGAGCTCAATGACATCATACCCTCTCTTTGTGACACCCACGCGCCCAATCGCGCTGATATCTTTACGAATCGTCACAGATGTGGCGTGGATACATTTTTCCAAGTCCCTCGATGACACCGCCTGGATATGGTCCAATTCATATCTCTCAAGAACCTGAAAAATCTTACAAAGCCTCTCTAAGGTGCAAATCGGGAGCATTATAAACCTTTGTTATTGGTGAATCATTTCACATATTATTAACATAATTGAGGATATCTGTCAATAATATATTTTACAGTTCAAAATTCATGAAATATATTTACGTAAGTTTAAAATTTATAGTCTATTACATATATCATGATTTTATCTATATTAGTGAAATATTTCACTAATATAGATAAAAAAATTACTTTGCCGCTTCCATTTCCTCGATTTTGATTTCCCGCTTGAGAGTCTTTCCGGTCGGTGTTTTAGGAAAGCTGTCGCAAAAATAATATCGGCGCGGAACTTTATAGGGAGAAAGGCGCTCTTGGCAAAAACAATTCAGCTCATCCACGGATGTTTCTGCCCCCTCCTGAATAACAAGAACGGCAATCGGGTATTCGGAAAAAGTCGTTGTCATTCCTTTAATAACAGCCGCTTCTTTAACTTTCGGATAACTTTCGAGAACAACTTCAACTTCACGGGGATATACATTCAAACCATTTACGATAATGAGATCTTTTTTTCTATCCACAATAAAAATATAGCCTTCTTCATCAATACGGGCTATATCCCCGGTAAAAAGCCATCCATTTTTAATGGCTTCTTTTGTTTCCTCCTCTTTTTTATAGTACCCTTTCATTACGTTAGGCCCTTTGACTATGAGTTCGCCGACGCTTCCCACGGACAATTCACGTTCGTCTTTGTCAATAATTTTAACGTCTACTCCCTCGAGAGAAGGCCCAACGGAGAGTGCTTTTCGGACACCCATGAGAGGATTCGCGGATACAACCGGGGAAGCTTCGGATAACCCGTATCCCTCCAAGAGAGGGATGCGAAGTGTTTTCTCAAAATTCTGCAATGTATTTTCATCTAACGGAGCGGCGCCCGATATACACATTCGAATCCGGTTAAATAATCGAAACCAGAGAGGGATCTTGCTTCTCGCTAAAAGATAAAACACTTTCGGAACTCCCGGGAACATCGTAATGCCGTTATTAACAGCCCACCACATAAATTTCTGAAGGGGAATTACGGAAGGTCTGATATAAATTGTAGCTCCGACGTAAATAGGTATAAGAACACAAACCGTAAACGCAAAAGAATGGTAAAACGGTAAAAACCCCAACACATGATCACTGGCTTGAAAAGGAATTCTCTCAACAGATGCCTTTAAATTGGCAAGTAAGTTCCCATGAGTCAGCATCACGCCCTTTGGGTATCCTGTTGTCCCGGAGGTATATATAATCACGGCAATCTTTTCGAAATCATCCTTATTTTTACGATAATAAGGCCGGACATGTTTTAAATATTTCTTAACATTATCGTATTGGCCGGCTTCATCCATCGAAAGGAGTCGAACTTGTTCTTGCCCGCTTTCAATTTTGGCTCCCTCAAGCTTATCTAAAAACTCTTCGACTGACAACGCGAGCACCGGTTCTGAGTCCTTCATAATGTAGGATACTTCATTTTTTGAAAGAAATATTCCAAGAGGAACAGGAACGGCGCCTACCTCCAAAACGGCAAAATAACTCACGATAAATTGAGATGAATTCTTTAACTGAATAAGAACCCGATCTCCGTCTTCTACATGGAAATCATGTGCCAAAATACCGGCCAGTCGCCGAACCCGGTTTATAACCTGAAAATACATAAGCCTTTCCTCGGGGCTAACAATCATTTCCTTAAGAGGTTTTTTACGGGCTGTGTTTTCAAGAATTTCTATGAGAGATTTCATGGACGGCTCAATATTCAAGTTTTTCTAAACGTTTGATTCCGAGAAGCATGGGAACAAGGCCCATTATAATACTAACGAGTGTACACATCA
>JADFSZ010000116.1 GCA_022560555.1 PVC group bacterium | reverse complement strand
TTTGAATCTCTGACATCAATGTAGGTTTTATTAATCTTTCCAAGAAGCTTTCTTGTGCTTAAACAGAATAATCTTCATTTAAGGTTTTTGATTGATCGAGGGGGCGAAATCCGCTATATTCATTCTATGATATGGCTGGGGATAATACAAAGCCTGACATTGACACCCCTTTTTCTTGTGGCCTTAACAAGACGTTATTTGAATACTAAATAATAAATATATCTACCATTTGCGGAGATGATCCTATGGCAGGAATTTCATGTGGTCTTGTTGGCTTGCCGAATGTTGGCAAATCAACCCTTTTTAATGCGATAACGAATGCCGGTGTTGAGGCAGCTAACTATCCGTTTTGTACAATTGATCCCAATGTCGGTGTGGTTAAAGTCCCGGATAGTCGAGTCGATCGCTTGTGCGAAATCGAAGAACCGGATAAGAAGATTTATGCGACGATCGAATTTGTTGATATTGCCGGTCTCGTGAAGGGTGCATCAAAGGGCGAGGGGAAAGGAAATCAGTTTCTGGAACATATTCATCACGTCGATCTCATTGTTCATGTCGTTCGCTGCTTTGATAATGATCAAGTGGTGCATGTTGACGGAGCCGTTGATCCTGTTAGAGATATTGAAACGATTAACCTGGAGTTGATCCTGGCTGATCTGGACTATTGTGATCGAGCGATAAAACGATTGTCTAAAAAAGCTAGGAGTGGGGATAAACAAGTGGCGAAAACATGCGAAGTTTTAACACGTGTCTCAGAGCATCTTGGCCAGGAGAAATCCGCACGTAGTCTTGAGCTTAGTGATGAAGACAAAATAGCTGTTCGTGATTACCGTTTTCTGACTTCAAAAAATATCATTTATGCCGCTAATGTGGGAGATGACGATTTGCCGGATATGGACAATGACCATGTGAAGGGTGTCCGTACATTGGCCGGAAAAAGCGGAGATCTGGTTGTGCCGATTAGCGCGCTGATAGAAGAAGAAGTCGCCCAGCTTGATAAGGTTGATGCTAAAGAGTTTCTCGTAGAGCTTGGTTTGAAAGAATCCGGATTGGATCGTTTGATTCGTACCAGTTACAGTAGTCTGGGCTTAATGACCTTTTTGACATCCGGTAAGCAGGAAGTTCGTGCTTGGACCATCCATAAAGGGACAAAGGGTCCGAAAGCGGCTGCTGTTATCCATACGGATTTCGAAAAAGGATATATTCGAGCAGAAATTATTCCGTTTGAAGCCATCGATAAGTATGGGGGAAAGAAGGGAGCTCGAGAAGCCGGATTGCTGCGCATTGAAGGTAAAGACTATATTATGCAGGATGGGGATGTCACAGAATTTCGTGTCAGCACCTGACATAAAAGAGTTGAGGTGAGATTGATGAAAAAAATCTTTGGACTGTTTTCGAAGATTTACAATTTTTACCGTCATGATTGTTGTGTTCCGTACGCGATTTCGTATTATCTGGTTTTAGCGATCTATTTTTTGGACTTTTGTGTTTATCAAGAGCCTGTCATTTGGCCAAGCGCATTTGGCTATTTTATCCTTTTCGCCTATTATCTCTACAATGTTCGATTGTATAAATCACAAAAACTTCACAAAATAGATTTGGGGTTCTTTATAGGGTTCTTAACAACTAAAATCACCATTTGGGGTATTTTGCTTGTAGGCTTAGTCATTATTTCTTGCCAATAACAAAAAGGTGTATAATATTCGCATTCTATTGATTTATTATAAGGAAAGATGAATGTTCTGGAAGATTTATTTTTGGATTGTGTTTACATTGAGCGTTTCTTCCTTTATTTTATTTCCCTATTTTTTTATGTATGCCCCGATAAAACTTCTTGATACCCTAGTGACACATCTTTCACCTATAGATCTTCTTGCGGTTTATGGCTATACTTTTAAAAAGAAAATTCTTAATTATATCCTCTGGAGAATATGGTGGCTCATGAGTTTGTTTTGGTTTTTCATCCACAATGGCTTTGTCCTGTCCAATATATATAAAGAAAATTACGCCCTAGGAATGTTTATGGATATGATATTTGACATGTTTATTGTTGTTTGGATTTTTCTCCTTCTTATTCCGCAATATATCGCTATGTTCATCTACGGATATAGATGTAAAGACATATGGGAGGAGGATGACGATAAGAGGAAGCCAAAAATATTAATTCATTGAAAGGAGGCAGAGAATGAAAAAGGCAAAAATGATCTTTAATAAATGTGTGTTGGACTCCAAAGATTTCGGAAGTGATGAAAAAAACATGATATCTAGAGTATATTATGATCTTCATGTCGATGGTCGAACGCATCGTAACCTCCATACAGATATTAAACAATCGGCCGGCAGCGATCTTGAAGGGAAAATCACTGATATGAAAAATGTCCCGGATGATAAGGTGGGGATTAATAATAAAAGAAAGGTTTATGATCTTATAGAAAAATACTACCGGAGTTTGGGTGGTGAACATCCCAAAAAGCTTGGGCTTGGCCTCACCGGCAATATAAGAGTATGGAGCCTTACTGTTGAAAAAGAAAAAACTGAAGAATTTGAAGTTAATGAAAAAGAACATGAACTGTAGTTAAAAATGGAATTTTAAAAATGTTCATTATGTTCCAAGAAAATACTATCCTTAAAATATGGAATTAGGTTTTAGCTTAGCGCATTATGTCGGAGCTATCTTAGCTATTGTTTTTGGTGCAACGGTGCAGGCCTCGGTGGGTTTGGGGGCCGGCTTGATAGCCGTTCCGATATTGTTGTTGATCAATCCCGTTTTTGTGCCGGCGCCGATTATTCTTGCCAGTCTGATTCTGACAAGTCAAATGGCCTATCGAGGGCGCCGCGAATTTCACCCCACGGAAGTGATTCCGGACCTGATAGGGATTTTTATCGGTGCCATATTCGGAGTGGCCTTAGTTCGTGTCGTAGATTCCAAACTCCTTGGATTTATTTTTAGCATCATTATCCTTTTGGCTGTTGTTCTCAGCATTAAGGGAAACCGTATCCAAAAGACTCGGAAAAACCAGGTGCTCATCGGAACCATTTCCGGGTTTATGGGTTCAACAACCGGGATTGGTGCGCCGCCTTTAGCTTTGATGTATCAGGATGAACCTGGGAATCGTCTACGGGCGCTTTTGGCATTTCTCTTCTTTTTTGGGTCTCTAGGTATGCTCGCCGTCATGTGGTTGGGTGGTTTGTGGGGAATGAAACATTTCGTGATAGGAATCCTCCTTGCTCCGGGGATGTTAATAGGGTACTGGATATCCCCCAGGCTTTCCGCATTCTTGGATCAGGGACGTATCCGTACAGTTGTTTTAGGAATCTGTTCAGTTAGTGCCGTCACTCTTGTCATAAAAAACATCATTGTTTTTTTAAACAAATCATAAAAACAGGGCTCCTGCCGATATCGTTAGGGTTGGTTCCGGCCGCGGATCACGGCTGTTGTGTTTACAAAAACTTCCTGAAAAACTGAAGGATCAAAGAGAGACGTGCCCCGTAAAGTCAGCGTGTCAATCGTTCCATCCGCTGCATTCGTATCAATCGTGATCTCAACCGCAATCTGCTGCTTTGTGCCGCCTCCCTTTCCAAAAGCGAGGGAGTCGCTGAGATTTCCTTCGGGAAGCGCAACGCTCCATCCCGAAGACGATGTTGCGATCAATTGATACTGATCAATCACATTCCCGCTATTGGCTAATGTAAAGTTATAGGAAACTGTTTTGCCGGGCTGATCTGATTTGTCCCGCGGCGGATCGATATGAATTCCCGCGGCCGTGTTTACCGTTGTCGTGACAAAATCTGTATCAAACACTTTTCGATTGATCTGGGATTTTGCTTTAAGTGTCAGGATGTCTTGGACCCCGGCCGCCTCACCCTCGGGAATCGTTGTTTCAACCGAAACAGCAGCGATATCGCCGGGATTCAGGATTCCGGTTTTCTTTCCTTGCGGCAAATTGACCCGGAAACGTTCCGTCGATTCAGTTGTTAAATCAAAATTGTCGGGACCCGAACCCGTGTTTTCTACATTAAAAAGATAGTTTAATGTCTCGTTAGGATCTCCGGATTGATCCGTTGGGGCCGAAACTTCAACACCCGCGATCTGTTCGATCGTGACGGTAATAGCCACCGACCCGCTCGACGCGGCCCATCCGGCTTGCGGAGAGGCAAGAATCAAGAAAAAGATCCACAGGGCCGTCCTGGGTAAATTAATCGCTATTCTCTTTTGCAATGTTTTCATTTTCAGATTTCGTTTCGATTTGAATGCGCGCAAAGGCCGAAATCCCAACTTCCGGTTCAATAAACAATATCGCTTCCCATTTGCGATGATAATGCTCTTTATCAACGGGGATTTTTATGCTGATCGTTACCTCCGCGTCTTCCCTCGGGTTGATCCGGATTTTTTTCTTGTCCGCCTTAATCCATTTCACCTCCGGGATCCAGGAGTATGTCGGCGACGGAAATATTTGCCTTTTGGCCGGATCTGCGGGAAAAATCATCGGTGTCAGTTTGTATTGATTTTTTTTGTCACTATTGTTAAATATTCGAAGCGTTCTCGACTCTTTTGTTCCCAAAGCAACATCTTCAAAGGCAAGCGTGCTCGGCATGGTCGCCAATATGCCCTGGGGATTTTCGTTGGCATCATCTTTACTCAATGTTTCAATCTCAACGCGCGGAAAGACGGCCAAAGCAAACAGTTGTCCCGATCCGGGTTTGCCGCTGACTCCCAGGGAAATCGCCCAGTGCTGATTGTAATATTTTTCAGCATCCGGAGTTTTGAGATACATATTGACCTCGGCCGTACCCTGAGCGGGGACGGTGATCTCGTTTTGATCAAACCAAAACCACGTGGGATTGGGAATTTCAATATAACCCTTCAGCCATTTTCTTGCCGCGACCGTGGAGGGTTTGTTCGTTGTGAGCACATAGGTATGCGCCCGGTCATCCCGGTTGTAAATCGTGAGAGGGATTCCCACTTCTTTCTTAAAATCATAAGTGATGCCTATGGGGACATATTGAACCAGCATGCCGCCGGGTTCAACCCTGAGACCCATTTCTTTTGGAGGCGGTGTTTCTTCTTCGGCATAAAGATTATGAATGATAAAGACACCTGACAAAATAATTATCAAACTTATGAAGTGTAAATTTTTTTTCATAGTTATCCCTTGTTATCTATTTTTGACATGGTAATAGACGCTCCCACCCCGCCTTCAAAAAGGCGGGGTGAGATATCTATCGTTTTGGCTTCCTCTTACGATGCTGTCACTGTGACAACAATTGTCTGCTGAGTTCCTCCGACCGTGGTTGAAGTCGGCGCTTCCAATTGTAAATCGAATGTCCGAACTGCACCTGCTCCCAAGCCAGTTGCTAGTTCGCCACCCGTTGAAGAGTCAATCGTGTTCCACACTGGCAACGCTCCGCCGGTGCTAAAGTTCATTCCGAACTGATCAGCGCCAGGTGTGTTAGCGAATGTCCAGTCATCACTACTTGCTGAACTAAGCGTAAGATCTTCACTCGCATTACTGTCATTGAGCGCCGTGAAGAAATCCGGACCGATACCAACGGTAGTCGGTGAGTCCGATGCATCTATGTCACTGATCGCCCAAGCATCAGGAGTCACAACGACACTGACTCCGCTAGCAGTAATGGTGACGGTCACATTGATAGTGTCTGTTGGGGTCGCCGCATCTGCAGATGCGCTTATACCAACCATCAGCATTAAAGCCATCATTGTTATGAGTAATTTTTTCATGATTT
>JADFSZ010000115.1 GCA_022560555.1 PVC group bacterium | reverse complement strand
ATATGAGCGATTCCAAAAAGCGGGAATTTGTCTTTGATCTTTTTAATAACTTTGACATAGATTCGTGTCGGCCTCAACAATTCATCTCCAAGACAACCGTCTATCCCTTGACATGTTGAAGTGACATCCAACCCGGCCTTTTCCAATAAAACTTTTCTAACAAGAGAATAACCGTTGCTGTGCAGCCCGCTTGACGACAATCCAATCAAGATATCTCCTTCTTTAATTGTCTCTCCCGTAATGATTTTTGCCCTGTCAACAACACCCACTGCAAAGCCGGCAAGATCATATTCATCTTCTTTATACATCCCCGGCATTTCAGCCGTCTCACCACCCATAAGAGAACAACCCGAATCCCTGCAACCGTCGGCCATTCCTTTTACAATTTCTTCGATGCGACACACAGACAATTTTCCGCATGCTATATAATCCAGAAAAAACAGAGGCTCAGCTCCCGTGCAGATAAGATCATTGACACACATGGCTACTAGATCAATCCCGATCGAATTGTGGCAATCCATTTTTTGGGCAATGAGTAATTTTGTTCCTACACCATCTGTGGAACTGACCAGGACCGGATCCTGGTACGCGTTCTTGTCAAAAGAAAACAATCCGCTAAACCCGCCAATATTCGTTAGCACCTTAGGTCCAAATGTCCCTTTTGCTAACGCGGCGATCTTTTTTACGGCCTCGTTTCCGGCATCAATGTCCACGCCGGACGATTTATAATTGAATTGTTTGTCATTCATATCGTTATCTCAATAACTATGCTTTCTGGTTGGATATTTTCCCCGCAAAACCTCACTGCGGTATTTTTTGAAAGAATTCAGCATTGTATCGCCTACCTTCGCAAATTGTTTCACAAATCGAGGGCGTTTAGAGTTGGAGATCCCCAACAAATCGTGAGACACCAAAATCTGCCCATCGCACCATTTCCCGGATCCAATTCCGATGCTTGGGATGCGAATCGTCTCGGTGATTTTTTTAGATACACGTTCCGCTACACACTCAAGTACGATCGCAAAGACACCCAGATCTTCTAAATAGCGCGCATCATCCATCAGTTTTCCGGCTTCATGACTTGATTTTCCTTTGGCACGATAACCGCTGTCTTTATGCACGGATTGCGGCAATACCCCCAAATGCCCCATCACAGGAATTCCCGCGTTCAAGATCGCCTTAATTTTTCGGCCGATACCTTTAGCTCCTTCGAGCTTAACGGCCTGCATGGAGCCATCTTTGATCAGCCGGCCGGCATTTTTAACCGCGTCCGCAGGACTTGTCTGATAACTCATAAATGGCATATCGACGACAAGTAAGGGCCCATTGGCGCCGCGTTCGACGGCGCGGCTATGGTGAACCATGTCCTCGACAGTCACCGGCAAGGTCGAAGAGTATCCCAACACCACCATCCCGAGAGAATCTCCCACAAGAAGAATATCGATATGCGCGCAACTGGCATAATACGCCGTATAATAATCATAAGCCGTCACAGCCGAAATTTTTTTCTTATGTTTTTTCTTGCTTTGAATCTCGCGAATGGTCATAAATTTTTACCCGAGAAGAATCATTCAAATTTTCAAGAATATCTTTCGGGTCCTCACCATCAATAAGTACACTAGCCCCATGAGTCACATCCAGCAAAGGAACAAGAACAAAACGTCTCTTTTTTAAGTCTCTGTGGGGAATGGTCAGTTTAGGTGATAAGATTTTTTCGTCACCATAAAGAAGAATATCGATATCCACTTCCCGCGTTCCCCAGTGCTCTCGAGAGCGCCGCCCTACCTGGACTTCAATATCCTTCACGAGTTTCAGGAGATCAAAAGGGCCTAAAAGTGTTTCCCCGTGAACACAGCAATTCAAATAATCCGGTTCGTCTTCTTTCCCCCATGCTTGGGTCTCATACACCCCCGACATTCTCTTGATGACAAAACCCGCAGCTTTCAGATCCTCGATGGCTAAGGAAAGATATTCCGAGCGGGGGTCAAGATTGGATCCAATACTCAGATACGCGGAGGTCATACATTTCCCTTATTATGAACACAAATTCCGAACACGATCTATTTCCTGATTTATTTTCTTTAGAGCGTCCTTCACCTTTGTTTTCTCTAATTCATCCCTAGCTAACTCTTGGGAAACACCTCCTGCTTGCTCTTCCATCGCCTTCAGAGCAGAAATGATTTCTGAGTTTTTCTTTTTAAGCGCATCCATAACGTTATTGTAATGCTCCTGCAAGGACGGACATAAATCCGTTTTGCGAAAATAAATATAACCTAAATCGCCCTCAGCTAATTTTTTGAGCTGTTTTTCCATGCGCCATATCGGCCCCGCAACGGCATGCGAGATGCACACACCAACCAAAGAGAGAACAATAGTGTTCACACAAATAATAATGATGATACTGAGACACAGTTGGCTTTTGAGCTCGTTCATACCGGCCATCAATAAATCTTCGGGACTCATAATCTTTTCAATAATGTCTAAAAATAAGTCTGTCTGGTAAAAAAGGAAAAACCCGAACAATACGGATATCACAAGAGAAAATCCGGCAAAGATACCCGCGTACCGAAATTGGAGAGTTCGGTTCACTATCAAATTGGACCATCGGCGCTGATAAGCCTGATCACGTTTTTTCACAGATGCCTCCTTCCCTGATGTTGAAGACCATTATACAAAAGTATCATATGTTCAAGATCGAGTTTTTCGTAACGGTTCTGTGGGTTAATATCGCAATGAGCCAGTATAGCGCTTAATTTCTGTTTTGGCAAATGAGGGGTCACGTGACGGAATAAGGACCCCAGGATGGTTTTTCTCCTCTTGGAAAACATCATTTTATTAAAACAAAAAAAACCCTCCTCATCCGCAAGCCCCCTCTCAGGCTGCGGGCGCATCATGACCTGAATCAGACTTGATGTCACACCCGGACGGGGCCAAAAAGATCCCGCCGGCACATGCCGGATGATTTTGGTCCGGGTATAATATTGCATGGCTACAGTGAGAGCCCCAAATTCTTTCGTTCCCGGAGAGGCCACTATGCGGCGGGCCACTTCCTTCTGCACGAGCAACACCGCCCGATCAATCCGAAAGCGGTGGTTGATCAAGTAAAACAAAATTTGGGAGGTAATATAGTAAGGTAAACTGCCGATCACTTTGATTTTGCCGCTTTTTTTAAAATCCAAAGTTAAATCATAGGAGAGAATATCCTCACAAATCACTTTTATGGCCGGATCCATCTGATATTTCTTTTTTAAGTACTCACTTAAACGTCTATCTTTTTCCACAACGATTATATGCTTAGCCTTTTGAACCATATGATCCGTTAACGCCCCTTTTCCCGGGCCAATCTCCAAAACCAAATCTTCCGGACACAATGCGAGCGCCTGAATCATTATCTTTTGGATTCCCACATTAGTAAGAAAATTTTGCCCAAGCCGTTTAAGCGGTCTTATAGGATTATCCATGCTTTGACTTTGGATTTTTTTTCCTTCTCTTGATCATCAGGGAGGCTAACTGAACGGCATTAGAAAAACTTTTAACACTTACATAAGCGGAGTCCGTTTTGTCGAAGGCCGGACCATGGTCCGGACTTGTCCGGACAAAGGGGAGTCCCAGAGTTGTCTGAACACCATCCTCAAACGCAATGGCTTTGAAGGGAGCGAGTCCCTGATCATGATAGAGAGCAAGGACCATATCGAAGTCGCCTTTCAGAGTTCGGGTAAACACCGTGTCCGCGCTCCATGGTCCGCTCGCCCTTATTCCTTGTTTTTGCGCTCGCTTGACGGCCGGTGCCACAATTTTTTTATCCTCGGATCCCAATAATCCGTTTTCTCCCGCATGCGGATTGAGTCCGCAAACGGCAATCCGGGCTTTTTTGATACCAAAGAGTTTACTATTCGTATCCATAAGATTTAAAGCTTTTGTGATATCGCTTCCTTTGATTAATTTTGGTACTTTGCTAAGAGGAACATGCCGAGTTAAAAGACCAACCTTTAATAGGGGAGATGAAAAAAACATTACCACATGTTTGCATTTCGTTGCTTTTTGAAGAAATTCCGTATGACCGGAAAAGTTTTTAAGGGATTTCGCGACGGCCTCTTTTGATACGGGCCCTGTGACAATGCCATCGATCCGTTTTTGACGGCAATACTCCAAGGCATCTTGTAAATATTGAATGGCCAGTTGTCCGTTTCCTTTTGTGATTTTTCCTTTACGGATTTTACGTTTTGAAGAAGTCTTTCCGGGAACAAGCCAGGCCGATCCATACACGCTCTTAAGGCAAATCTTGTCGTTCACGTAAATAACGCGTATACGCACATTCTCCTTTTTCAGATAACTTAATATGTGTTCCTCGGGGCCAAAAATGAAGGGTTCACAATATCGATACAGATCGCGGGCCGCGAGCAATTTCGCGATAATCCGGGCTCCGATACCACCCGGATCTCCTGCCGTCAAACCCAGCTTGATCTTTGCCATAACAGAGTTACCCGGAAAATGATTTTAAGCGCTTGAGAATAAGAGGAAAGTTATTTAATTTCGATAAAACTGCGTAATTTTACTTCTTCGATCCAACTGTTACGTTTTTCCTTTACGGCTTCTTTGAATAAGAGATTGCGAACATAGGGCTCAACTTCTTCTATGGGTTGAATACTGACATCCTTTTTTGCCTCAAGTTTTAAAAAATGAAATCCTCGATCCGATTCAACAGGACCCGCCGTATCATTGATACTGAGAGTGGTAATGATTTCATCCAATTGAGCCTGAAACTGACCTCGCTTTACAAATCCCAGGTCCCCGCCCAGAGGAGCATTCGGACCGTTCGAAAAACTTTTCGCGAGTTCGGCAAAATCGTCTCCCTTTTGAATACGCGCTTTTACATTGTCAACGTCCTGTTTGAGTAAAATCGGCTCACGCCCCTTTTTACTAATAAAAATATGCCGAACTTTATACTCTTCTTCAAGAATAAAATCCTGCAGGTGATCTTGATAGTACTCTTCAATATCTGTTTGTGAAATTTCCACGCGGCTGCCGACAAAATAATTAACCATTTTTTTAATAACGATCCCTTCCCTAATTTGTTTTTTTAATTCCTTGGTTGTCTGGCCCTGGCGCTCAAGAGAAATCTCAAACTGTTCTCTCGAAGGGAATTTGTTCACAATCTTATCGAATTTTTCGTTCACTTCCTTTTTGCCGACTTCAAAATTTATACGTTTCGCCTCAAGAAGTATCAGCTTTTCCTCGATCAATCTCTCAAGCACATTTTCTTCCAGCCCCTTCAGTTTGGCATCTAATACGTCTTCGCTATAAATTTTCTTGTACTGCTCAATCATCGGCAAAAGAAATTTTTCGATATCGTAATTTGTGATGATGTCATCATTTACGATCGCGACTATCTTATACTCTTGGGCAAAGAGGGAATGGTTCGACAAGAAAAAAGCAAGTGTCAATACAAGCACGGTAAGAAAAAAACTTTTTAGGACATCCGGCTTTATGTACTTCATCATGGTTACATTTCATGTTAAGCGGTTAATTCCCCTGCGAGTTTTTCTTCTCCTTCAACAAGTTTGACAGAGATCAGACGGGAAATGCCGGGTATCTCCATTGTAATACCATAGAGTGTATCCGCAATGGAAATGGTTTTTTTGTTGTGTGAAATAATAATGAACTGCGTTTTATTCAAGAACTTCTGCAACAGAGTTACAAACCGGTCAATATTCGCATCATCAAGAGGAGCGTCGATTTCATCTAAAACAC
>JADFSZ010000114.1 GCA_022560555.1 PVC group bacterium | reverse complement strand
AAAAAGGTTAGTTTTGAATGTTTCGGCACGCGATCAAAATTGATTGAATAATCCTCATTAAAAAAAATCCGAACGGTTTTTGCTCCTTGTATTTCTCCCAGGGTCTCATACAAGGTGTATGACGGAGTGAAAAAAGCCATGGCATCCCGGCTATCCACGAAAGCACGAACACAAAGATTTAAAAATTCGTCCGATCCGTTCGTTGCGACAATTTGATCCTGAGGGATGTGATAAATATTTGATGCCGCCAAGCGTAATTGTTCAGACAGAGGGTCGGGATATAATCGCAGTTGTTCCACTTCCGGAAATTGACTTAACATCCGGCGCACCTTTTCAGATGGGGCAAAAGGGTTTTCATTCGTGTTGAGTTTTAAGACATCGCTTCGGAGCCCTTGAGGCTGGTCTCCGGGTTTATAGGCTTCCAGGGTATCCACATTTTCACGAAAATACGTCATCATCTCAGATTTACATTTCTTTTGGCTGAATTCATCGAGCTGGTGTCAAACATAAATTGTTTTTTCACTTAAAAAGTTTTTTCATTAAAAAAGTTTTTTTTATGAAAAAAACTCTTTCTTAATGTTTATCAAGCAATTATATCAAATTTACAGGATCCACATCAACACTAATCATCACCGCTTTCGGGGCCCGAAAAGCACATAAGCAGGCGCCCAGCCTTTTCTTTTCCTGATGACCGATGGTTCCCTTGATAAGAATTTTGTACCGCCAAAGATTTCGTACTCGTGGGATAATGGCGGTTAAAGGACCTCTGACGTTAACAGGGGGATCCTTGAGATGAGTTTTAATGATTGAACACAACTCTTGGGCACATTGGGCGGATTCAGTCCTCGATCGCCCCTTCACTTCAATACAGATCATACGCGAATACGGGGGATAAAAAAGAGATTTTCTATGCTTTAATTCTGTTTGGATAAAACCCAAGTAATCATGGCGGCACGTGCTTTTCACGGCATAGTGTTCCACATTAAAAGTTTGAATCACAACCTCCCCAAGTTGCTCCCTCCTCCCGGCCCGCCCCGTGACTTGTGTCAACAATTGATAAACACGCTCGGCAGCACGATAATCCGGGATGGACAGCATATGGTCCGCCTGCAGGACCCCGATCAATGTCACATGCGGAAAGTCAAATCCTTTCGTGATCATTTGGGTGCCGACGAGGATGTCGATCTCCCTCTCTTGGAATTTCTTCAGGATATCAGCCAACACTTTTTTATTACGTGCCCGATCCGTATCCAGACGTTGAATACGGGCTTTGGGGAAAATTTTTTGTGTAATTTCTTCAATTCTCTCTGTCCCCTTTCCAAACCCCTTCAAAAGCCCATCTTCACATTCAGGGCATTCCCTCACAAAAGGTTTTTCTTGACCACAATAGTGACATTTCAGGCAGTTGGCTTCTTTATGATAAACCATCGTAATGTCGCATTGAAAACACTTAAAGACAAATCCGCACGCGCCGCAGCTTACCCACCTGGAAAAACCCCTTTTATTGAGAAACAACATCACTTGCTCACGTTTTTTTATTCGTTCACGAATTGCTTGAATAAGATAATTCGAAAAGATGAGTTTCTTTTTAGCAAACCCTTCTTCAACGCTCATATCAACGACTTTTACCACAGGCAATACAGACCCCCCGTATCTTTTATTGAGATTCAAATAGAGGTAATTATTTTTTTGAGCATTAGCATAAGATTCGCACGAAGGCGTTGCTGAACCTAAAACAATGGGGCAGTCTTGAATTTTTGCCCGCATGACGGCTACATCCCGTCCGTGATACCGGGGCGCCTCATCTTGTTTATACGAAGAGTCATGTTCTTCATCGACAATAATGAGTCCCAGCTTATGAAAAGGAGCGAAAACAGCGGAACGGGCTCCCAACACAATCGAGACACGATTATCAACAACATTTTTCCAGGTCCTTCGTCTTTGGGCTTGCGTTAAGCCGCTGTGCCAACAAGCAATCTTTTCTTCTCCAAAGCGGGCCTTAAACCGTTGGGCGATGTAAAGGCTGAGCGCGATTTCAGGAAACAAAACAAGAACTTGGGTATTTTTCTTAAGAGCACTTTCAATAAGATCAAAATAGACCTCCGTTTTTCCGCTCCCCGTAATCCCATGGAGGAGAAATACCTGAAATTTTTCATTTTCAATGGCCGGCCGTATCTTTTCGGCAACGGAGGTTTGTTCATCTGTCAATTCACTGTTTTTGTTGGTATCAAAAAACCCTTTACCAATCTCTCCCTTTGGTTGCGATTTTTTATTCTCTGTTTTAAGTGTGATTTTAGGATACCCTATCTCTAAAAACTGTCCCCAAGAGCCGCAATAATATTCGCTTGACCACCGGGTCAACTTCAAATCATTCGAGCTGACAAAAATATCGGGTTGATAAATACTCTCGATCGATTTTATTTTCTTTACATCCGTGTGTTCCCGAAGATGAACAACAAAACCAACCGCGTTTCTTTTTTGAAAAGGAATTTTTACCCTATGTCCGATTTTTAATTGATCCCGCAGTTCGGGGGGAATTTGATAGGTAAATACCTTTTGAACACCGATAGGCAAGGCAATGTCAGCAAAACTTTTCAACGGACGGTCTCCTCATCATAAATACTCTAATAGTTATGTATTTCACAGTCACAAGAAACGCGGATCAAATAAAGAAGGCCACAGGAATGATCATCTCCGAGACGGGGTAAAACCCGTTTACTTTTTCCATGTTGATGGTCTTAAAATGACAAGCACTGTAAAGATTTCCAGCCGTCCCAAAAGCATACAAGCAATCAATATCCACTTCCCGCCTAAAGGAATCCAGCTATAATTTTCAACGGGCCCCACACCGGATAGACCCGGTCCTATATTGTTGATCGTTGCTGCAACGGACGCGATTGCCGTCATAAGATCGGGGATAAAAAACGACATAAAAAATGTCATGCCGGTAAAAATGATCAAATAAAGGCAAATAAATGCCATAATATTGATCACTTTTGATCCGCTGACAATAGAATCTCCCACTCGAATGGATTCAATCAGGCGCGGTTTTGCCACTTTTTTTATTTCTCTCCACGCGGTTTTAAATGCAACCATAATACGGACCATCTTCATCCCGCCACCAGTGGAACCCGCGCACGCCCCCCAAAACATAAGGATAAGCAGCATGTACCGGCACATGTTCGGCCATAAGTCATAGTCAGCCGTCGTATACCCTGTTGTCGTTGTGATGGCCACAACTTGGAAAACAGCTGATCGAATACATTGATACACATTTTCATAACGAGCAGATTCTTCTTGTCTATGCTCTTCAATATCTAATTGTGAAACTTGTGTTGGATGATAATGAGTACTCACCCGTTCCGTGTCCTGAAGTCCGGTGTGAAACAAGCTCATGGCAACCAAAACGATAGCCACCAACAATGTTCCGCTATAAAAGTGCAGCTCACTATTTTGCTTCAGTGTCTTAAAGTTACCGCATAAAACATTGTAGTGAACCAGAAAATTCACGCCCGCCAAAAACATAAATACCGTGATCACCCATTCTATGTACTCACTTTGGTAATAACCAATGGATGCGTTTTTTGTCGAAAAGCCCCCGGTGGCCAATGTCCCGAACGTGTGGCACAGGGAATCAAACAGATTCATTCCGCCTACCCATAACAAGACCGTTTCAGCCACTGTCATCAAAAGATAGACTCCCCACAATATCTTGGCTGTTCCCGCCAGTTTCGGCAAAAGACGATCTGTGGTCGGCCCGGGAACCTCTCCTTTAAACATCTGATAGCCCGAGATCCCCATCGCGGGAAAAACGACAATCGCAAGTGTGATAATACCCATACCGCCCAGCCAATGAGTGAAGCTCCGCCAAAACAGCAAAGAATGGGGCAAGGCCTCAACATCCGTGAGAATGGTGGCTCCCGTGGTGGTAAAGCCGCTCATAATTTCGAAATAAGAATCGGTAAAACACTTAAAAATAATGGAAAAATTCACATCCGTATAGCTATGAGCGAAATAAAATAAAAACGGAAAGCTTCCTAAGAACGTTAAACAGACCCATCCTAAGGAAACAATCCCGAACCCTTCCCTAACACCCTGGTTGGATCGTTCTGACTTGGTCAAAAATGACAAAAGGAAACCAATCGCTGCGGACAAAACAATGGAGAATATAAATCCGATTACCTCCGGCTGACAAGCGATTTGGGCGATGGACAAATCCGGATAATCCAAGAGAGAACAAAACAGCGGGACAAAAAGGACCAGGGCCAGTATCTGCATAAGCTTTCCAACAGCATAGGCTACCGCGCGCTTATTCATTCAATAGGCCCCTAAATTTGAAAAACCCTACTTTGTAAATATGTTTATGATCGAGGAAACCATTTTTGAATCCGTGATAACAATAACTTCATCTCCGAGTTCAATGATTGTTTCCCCTTGCGGCATAATCATATCATCGCCCCGGATAATAATGCCGATAATAAATTCGTGTTTGCGTTTTTTTGTTATGTCTTGTATCGATTTATGGATCACCGGGCTGCCTTCAGACACGATAATGCGCACGGCCTCGATGTCGACATTCCGAATCCGCATTGACTTCCAAATTCGTCCGCGATAAATAACCTCCATAATTTCCTGTGCCATAGAAATCCGGGGACAAATAACATGACTGATGCCGATGGAATGAAAGAGTTTTATGTACCGGATTTGGTCCGTTAAAGCAATCACACGTGACGCCCCTTCCGCTTTCGCCAGGAGACTCGCCATCACATTATTCTCCATGTCCTTAGACACACTAATAAAATAATCGGTGTTGTCGATATAAAGCTCATGCAGCATATCCACATGGGTACAATCTCCTTGAAGAACTTCGACATTTTTGAGCATGAGATGATCCGCCGCTGTTGAGACATGTTCCGGATCAGGATCAACAAGAACAATGTTATCCACCATCCGGGACGCGGCACTAGCCAACTCAATGGCAATATTGGTATCCCCGGAGATAACCACTTTTTTTATATCCTCACGGCTTTTACTAAAAAGTTCCAAACAGGCTTCAATGGATGAGCGGGGAAATAACGCGAGAATTTTGTCTCCGGCATGCACCACATCATTTCCCGAAGGAATGATCGCTCTGCCTTCACGAATAATGGCCACGACAAGCATCAAATGCGCCCCCGTCTGTTTACGGATATCGGCAATCTTTTTATCCGCGATAGACATATTCGGATGGATGATAAATCCCCGCATCAAAATTTTGCCGCCATGAAAATTGGCCGCATCTGTTGCCCCGGGTGTCTCAAGATACTGAATGATGCCTTCCACCGCCGACTTATCCGGCCGTAATATATGACTAACACCCAATGATGATATATCGGCTCGCTCATCTCCCGCGATGCTATATTCATTGGAGTGAAGCCGCGCGATCCGTTTTGAAACACCATAATGGCGCGCCAATCCGCATACGAGGATATTCACTTCATCACTACTTGTCAGGGCAATCACAACATCGGTTTTTCTAATTCCCGCAATCTCCAAGACGGCGGGACTCGTGGCATCTCCCGGGATAGTGAGAAGATCCATTTTTTCGTTGAGATTTTCACAAAGCTTTTCGTCTGTATCAATGACAACGACATTGTCATCTTCACGACTCAATTCTTCGGCTAAGGAGCTTCCGATACTTCCGGCCCCAATGATTAAAATATTCATTTCATTTTTCCTTGGTTTTAGTCTTGCACTACTTCAATCCGTTTAAAATCGTCATAAGATCAATAACGGAAAGATTTTACCA
>JADFSZ010000113.1 GCA_022560555.1 PVC group bacterium | reverse complement strand
ATTCACAAAAGAAACACGAATGAAGGTATATTTTGCGCATCCGGCTAGTCCCTGGGAGAGGGGAACGAATGAAAACACCAACGGATTGATCCGGGATTTCTTCCCGAAAGGAACAGACTTTAACAAAATATCGCTTCGGGAAATAAAACGCGTACAGCATTTGCTAAACGGAAGACCACGGAATGTTTTGAACTGGAACACACCCTACGAAGCTTTTCAAAATCTCACGGGTGTTGCGTTAAAAAACTGAAACTACCATATTTTGAGTTTGAGATTAAAATAGGAATAGGAGTTGGGAGTAGTTACTATTAAAAGATGTTTCAATTATGTGTATTTCTGTAAAATATTTTTCAATCAAAATTAACCAAAGGGAGGTTCGTATGAAAATCATTGTTACGATCATTTCACTTGCAGCGATGATCCTTTTTTCAACAGGCATAGTGTATGCGAAAGGGTTGCTTGGACGGATTGCCAGAGGGGTCCAAAAAATTGCCACGGCACCGGTAGAAATTGTGAAGGGTATCTCCGAAGATGTTAAAGAGCAGGATCCTATAACAGGAACTGTGACAGGGACTTTTAAGGGGACCGCTCGCGGTGTGGGTCAAATTGGCGAAGGTACAGCCGAAGTGATTACTTCGCCTATTTCTCAAGATGAATAAGGACCCCTTTCTTTTTGTATGTATATAATTTAGGAACATATCCCAAGTGATGAATGAAACAGGTCTGACCGGGAGGTTGAATGATGAAATATATCCGAAACATATTAGGCGTCTTGATTGTTATTTTTGATGTCATAACTCGTCAGAAGTCGATACAGAGATCCCAAGATGATCAAAGGGACGTGGACCGCCGATCTAAGAATTTATCCTTATATCAGTTTCATGCCTGTCCGTTTAGTTCCCGGTGCGTCGGGTGCTTTACAAATTGAATGTCGACATCGAACTGCATGATGCCAAAACTGCCAAAATCGGAAATGAATTATTAAAGGAAGGTGGTAAACGCGAAGTCCCGTGCCTGCGTATCGAAGAAAACGGTAGGGTTCAATGGATGTATGATTCAAACAGTATCATTCAGTATCTTCAAAATTCCTTTGCTTAAACAAGTGCGAATGTGGTTTAGTCAGCAACCCCATCTTTTCCTCAAAAATAAGGGCTTCCAGCAGTGAACAAACCGCTCGTTTGCATTGCAATTATCTTGGCCGTTTCGTGTCTGTAGATCATGCTGATGCCTGGGGGCCGTACGGAGGCGAAGCACTCATGGCTTGATATGAGTTTCTCAAAATCTTGTGAACTCGCTTATTGCCCCTATTTTGAAAGAGGTTCAATGTTCCTCTCATTCCGAATGCTTTTAGAGTAAATGAGTTAAGAATTATTATTTTTTTCTGTATTTATTGGGATAAGTCTGGTAATATACTGCCATTATGAACACTCATGAGACAAAACTGGAGAAAACACAGGCAGAGGCTCAAGATCCTTTAAAAAAGGGATTCTGGCAGGACGTTATCAAGGAGTTTCAAGGTTCGCATATAAGGCGCAGCCTGTTTCAACTGATCAATACATTTGTTCCCTATATCTTACTCTGGGCCTTGATGGTTCAAACCCTTAAGATTTCTTACGTCCTGACCCTGCTCATCGCACTTCCCACGGCAGGATTGCTGATACGTCTCTTCATCATTTTTCATGATTGCGGACACGGAGCTTTTTTCAAGTCCCAAAAGGTCAGCGATTATCTCGGAAGTTTCCTGGGTATGCTAGTGATGACGCCGTATTTACAATGGCGACACGAGCACGCTGTGCATCACGCCTGTGCCGGTAATTTGGAAAAACGCGGGGTGGGGGATATCTGGACAATGACGGTTCGGGAATACACGGACGCTTCGCGCTGGATGCGTTTCAAGTATCGGGTGTATCGCAATCCGGTGATGCTTTTTCTTGTTTTGCCGCTTATGCTAGCCCTCGTGATCCATCGTATACCTGTAAAGAAATTTAGCCGTCATATACGTAAAAATGTTCATGTAACGAATATTGGGATACTGTGTGTGATTGGACTCATGACTTGGCTTGTTGGGTTTAAGGCATTCATCATGATCCAGCTGCCGATACTCATTGTGTATTCGACGTGCGGGGTATGGTTGTTTTACATCCAGCATCAGTTTGAGGATATGTATTGGGAAAACAGCAAGAGCTGGGATTACACCGCGGTGGCTTTTGAGGGAAGTTCGTTTTATCGCTTGCCAAAAATCCTTCACTGGTTTACCGGAAATATTGGGTTTCATCATGTTCATCATTTAAGTCCTAAGATCCCTAATTACCTGTTGAATAAGTGCCATGAAAGCCACGCCATGTTCCAGGATGCCCGTTCTATCGGGCTTAGGGAAAGTTTAAAATCTCTTCGCTGGAGACTGTGGGACGAAAATCAACGCAAAATGGTGAGTTTCCGTTTTCTTAAAAAAGCCCTGGCTTAATATGAGTTCGCAGGACCTTGCGAGCTTATCCCCCTAAGAGAAACTTTACTTTGGATATGATTTCCTTAAGCGGGTTTTTTTCTGAATTTTACTCGGAACGTCTCTTTGGATCAATTGGGGCGGCGGTATTTCATGGGGCCCCCGATTTCTATATCCTGTTGTCTCGTTGTTAATGTTACCGATAGCTTCGCTGCTTCGGAAAGAACCCAAATGGAGAAAATGGGCCTTGGGGCTGTTTGCGGCCGGAGTGGCCGTCAATCTTCTCGGAGTACTAGTGAGCTTCACGGAGCACACAACCTTGTTTTATAGTGAGTACGACTACGGTGCATATAACAATGTTCTTTTTCATCCCGGTTACTCTCCAATTTTAACGCACCTAAAGCTCTTGTGGGTAAAATTTTCTATGTTTGTGCTTCCCAATGGAACTCAGTACAATGTGATGAAAGCATTGGACTTAGGATGGCTCAACCATTTTAAAGACGCCAAGATCGGCCTCAGCTTTATGCTCTTTATTTCTATCACAATGCTCATTTCATCAGAAACTTACATCTATAAAAGAATTGGTGAAAATTGACACAAGCTCTGAATTCTCTCTGTTATATTTAGCATATTGACACTATATTCATCGTATCTTACACTATTCATTTAATTAAGATCTAAATCTATATTACAAAACATGATAATTGTGCGGGTAAAAATCTTACATGGATTATCCGAAATTTGATTTCTTAATTGAGAAGTTTTAATCGGTTTATTCCTCAGTGTTTTCATTGTTTTTGTTTCCCGCCAAACGAAAGGGTTCTCTATGAAATACTTTATGAGAGTGACATCAAAGAGATGTGGTATGAAAACAAAACTTTTGTTTGTTATTCTGTTCGTCTTTTTGACGTCATGCCGCGGGCAGGCCCAAAGCATGATTGCAGGTGTTGGGGAAGTGCGGTATATGGAATTTGAAGGAGGCTTTTACGGGATCGTTTCAGACCAAGGTGATAAATATTACCCGCTCAACTTAGAAGAAGAATACAAGAAAGACGGCCTGAGGGTCTCTTTCGAAGCCGTGCCGGCGGATGTGATGACAATACAAATGTGGGGCATCCCTGTCGAAATCAAAATCATTAAATTGATCGAAGAGAAGAATAGCGTTGAGACTCAATAAAAGGGGATACCCATGATAATGAAATCAGCAAAATACTTGTTGCTCGGAATACTTTCTTTAGTCTTCATGGAAGGTGTGTTTGATTTTTCTCTTGTGTTCGCGAAAGGGGATGTGAAAGTGTACCAATACGCAATTAATATCTACGAATTAGATAATTTCAGGATCAGCGCCAAACAAAAGAAGAAAATTGTGGACCGCATCGTTGGAGGATTTAACGCTTGGAACGGACTGCCGGATGTTTGCGTGAAATTCGAATATGTGGGATTTTCAAACGCGAAATACAAATCCGGAGATAAAGTCAATGTAGTTTATCTCACCATGGATGAAGATGGATTTAAAAAAATCCAAAAACGTGTTGGTGCCGGGGATGCTTTGGCCGTAACAAAAAAAGTCGGCGATGAGTTTGACGTGATTTTTTGGGGCGAAGCATTTTTAGGAATGGGGGGGGATGGCCTCTATGTCAATTTCCCCGGGGCGATGGCCAATGATTTACAGTCAGCCATGGCGCATGAAGCGGGGCATGCTCTTGGCTTAAAGCACAGCACAAAATCCAATGCCGTGATGTATAAACGGCTTCCGCGGACCGCGCGACATTCTCCTATTGAGGATGATGATGTTACTAATGCCCGAAATTTATATCCTTGTCCAAAGGATACAAAGACAAGCTATATGCCTCCCGACGGCTGGCAGCCTTACGGTGAATCAATCGCGATTCCGGGTGTTCCTGTTTCGGACCAGTCACAAACTTTTGATCAGGTCACGAAAGAAATTTCCGATAAACAAAATATGCTCCAAGATCATGAAGCCATAAGTGACATGAATGTTGGACAACCTCCCGCCGAGGGTGCTTATACAGGCGATGCGTATGACTCTTTTGGAGCCCCGGAGGTGCACATATCCGTTCCTGTCTCTCATGATCAGGGAAGTAGTGAGGGGGCTTGCGGCGACGGCCTTTGTCCGTGCGGAAGCGGGGTGCCGTACGAAGAATGCCACGGGGCCATTTAGTTGTCCGAAGGTTAGATAAAAGGATTTACATGAAAAATATTTGGAACTCTCAAGAAGCAAAAAAACACAGGAACAATCCTCTCAGGATGCGGGTTTATTCCTCAAGACTTATTGGGCAGGAGCCGAATCTAGTTTTACATGGAGGAGGAAACACATCCGTAAAAGCTTGCATCATAAATCGCTTTGGGGAATCAGAGAAAATACTCTATGTTAAAGGAAGCGGAGCGGATTTGGCGACGATAGAATCCAAGGGGTTTTCTCCTGTCCGCTTGTCTGCCTTAAAAAAAATGGCTAAGTTAGAATGTTTGGGCGATGAGGAGATGGTAAGTCTTCAGAGATCAAACATGACGGATCCAAATGCACCGAATCCTTCGGTGGAAGCCATCCTGCATGCGATTATCCCTTTTGATTATGTGGACCACACACACGCCGATGCTGTTGTCACCCTGACAAATACCCCTCACGGAAAAAAGATTGTTCAAGAGATTTACGGGACGCATATCATCATTGTTCCGTATATTATGCCCGGATTTATTCTGGCCAAAAAAGTGTATGAACTTACGAAAAACATACATTGGGAGAACTATGAGGGAATGATTTTGCTGAATCATGGTGTGTTTACGTGGGGTAAAAGCGCGAAGACAAGTTATGATGCGATGATACAAATCGTTTCAAAGGCTGAGAATTATCTGAAGAAAAATCGCAGGCCAGGCGTTCTTAAAAACAATCGAAAAATTTCTCAAAATAAGCTAACGGAATCAGATTGTATTGAACTTGCGAAAATTAGAAAGATGGTCTCAATTCTCAAAGGGTCACCCATGATGGCCTTGTTGAATACAGATGCCTCATCAAGCGCGTTTTCAAAACATCCTAAGTTAAAATCGATTGCGTGTCGAGGTCCTCTAACACCGGATCACGTGATCCGCACGAAACCGATTCCGGTTATTTTAGGTAAAAACCCTAAGAAAGATATCCAGCATTTTTCACAATCCTACAAAAAGTATTTTCAGAAACATGCCAACGGTTATCAAACCTGTCTGGATGGGGCTCCAAGATGGGCTGTTTGGCAGGGCAAAGGAATTATCAGTTTTGGAGAATCCTATCGAGGGGCATCCATAGTGGCGGATATCGTTGAGCATACCATACCGGCCATACTTTCGGCAGAATCCTTGGGCGGCTGGAGGGCGTTGCCGGCTAAAGATATTTTTGATATGGAAGACTGGGTTTTAGAACAGATGAAATTGAAGAAAAAGGAAGGAGATTGACAGTTTCAG
>JADFSZ010000112.1 GCA_022560555.1 PVC group bacterium | reverse complement strand
GGACGCGTGTGTCAATCGGTTTCTGTCAAGGTTACGGATCTTATGGGTATCGAGAAGTATTCTCATGTGATGCACATTGTTTCAAATGTTGAAGGATTATTGAGGCGGGAGTATGACGCGTTTGATTTATTCGAAGCCACCTTTCCCGCCGGAACTGTGTCCGGGGCACCGAAGATTCGCGCCATGGAAATCATAGATGAGGTGGAGCCGACCCGACGCGGAGCTTATTCGGGTGCGGTGGGCTATTTTAGTTTTTCCGGAGATCTGGATTCCTGCATCACAATCCGTACCATCGTTGTTAAAGATAAAACGGCTTATGTGCAAGCAGGAGCGGGTATTGTCGCGGATTCAAAACCGAAGAAAGAGTATGAAGAGACCCTGAACAAGGCCGGCGCGATGATTCGGGCCGTGTATCTGGCGGAAAAAGGGGAGATTTAAGAAAGACACAAGGTCACAAAGTGACAAGATTACAAAGGCTTAAAGAACAAGGCGAGTAAAAATGATACTCCTCATCGATAATTATGATTCATTTGTGTATAACATCTATCAATATTTAGGTGAATTAGGTGCCTCTGTAAGCATTTTCCGGAATGATAAAATATCCGTTGATGAGATAGTGTCCATGCATCCGGAAAAGATTATTATTTCTCCCGGGCCGTGCACTCCGAGCGAATCCGGTCTTTCCGTCGAGATTATCCGTGCCTTTGGGGCCAATACGCCTTTGCTTGGTGTTTGTCTCGGGCATCAATGTATCGGGGCCGCCTACGGAGGTCGTATTATTAAAATGGATCGTGTGTGGCACGGAAAAACATCCGAGATTCATCATAACGGCGAAAATGTTTTCAAAAATATTCCGAATCCTTTTGTCGCGACACGTTACCATTCTCTCGTTTTAGAAAAAGAAACATGTCCCGATGCCCTTGAGGTCACGGCTTGGACAGATGACGGCACCATTATGGGCCTCCGGCATAAAACATACCCGGTTTATGGTGTGCAATTCCATCCGGAGTCGATTTTAACGAATGAAGGAAAGAAAATCCTTCATAATTTTATCGATCTATGATTGTCAAAGACAAAAGCATGGATATTGTTAACGCTATAAAAAAAATTTCCCACGGTGAGAATTTAGACGAATCCGAATCCGAATCTGTCATGAAACAGATCATGACAGGTGTTACCGGGACCGCTCAGATCGTGTCCTACCTGACTGCGCTCAAGGATAAAGGTGAGGCTGTCCAGGAAATTGTCGGGTCCGTGCGTGCGATGCGCTCTTTTGCGGAACCCTTGCCTTTAAGTGGAGGCGAAGATTGTGTGGATACCTGCGGAACCGGCGGAGATGGCAAGGGGACTTTTAATATTTCTACGGCCGCGGCTTTTGTGACGGCCGGAGCCGGTGTCAAAATCGCGAAGCATGGAAATCGTGCTGTCTCCGGAAAATGCGGGAGTGCGGACGTCTTAAAAGAACTCGGCGTACATGTGGATGCCGGTGTTGATGTTGTTGCCAAATGCATTTCAGAAATTCATATTGGGTTTTTATTCGCCCCGGTCTTTCATAAGGCCATGAAACACGCGATTCTTGCGAGAAAAGAAATCGGCGGGAGGACACTATTTAATTTATTGGGCCCACTCACAAACCCTGCCGGTTTGTCGCGGCAGTTGATCGGGGTTTATGACCGGTCTCTTGTTAAAACCTTTCCGGAGGTGTTAAAAAGTATGGGAAGCACGTGTGTGATGGCTGTGCATGGTAAAGACGGATTGGATGAGATCTCACTTACGGACGAAACCTATGTTGGAGAACTCAGGGATGGGCAGATTCGCTCCTATGTGATCAAACCCGAAGATTTTGGCCTCAAGCGTTGTTGTGCGGAGGATGTATTGGGAGGCAGTATTGAGGACAATGCGGACATCATCCGAAAAATCTTCAATGGGGAGAAAGGACCGAAACGCGATATCGTTGTGTTGAATTCGGCCGCGGCTTTATGTGTTTCCGGGATGACTCGGGATCTCGCGGAAGGTCTTCTGTTGGCAAAGGCATCTATTGATCAAGGGAAAGCGAAGGACAAGCTGGAAATGCTTATAGAGTGTTCGAACTCTTAGTAAGGAATGATTCGAGAATAACTATGACCAAACTTCAGGAAATACTTGATCACAAACGCGGTGAGGTTGAAAAGGCAAAAAAGAAATGTTCTCTCGAAACTTTGCAGTCAAACATGGCGATGAAGCCATCCGTAAGTTTAAAAAGATCCCTTGAAAGAGGGGAAGTGGGAATTATCGGTGAAGTTAAAAAAGCTTCGCCAAGCAGAGGGGTGATGGTAGAGGATTTTGAACCTGTGAAGATTGCCAAAACGTATGAGACATGCGGATTAAACGGGGTTTCGGTCTTAACGGATGAAAAATATTTTCAGGGACATCTTAGAGATCTTAAGGAAGTGAAAAAAAACATATCTTTGCCTGTTTTACGCAAAGATTTTATTATTGATCCTTATCAAGTATACGAGTCGAAAGCCGCCGGAGCAGATGCCGTCCTTTTGATTGTCCGATGCTTAACAGATGCACGACTCACAGAATTGTTTGAGCTGGCGCATACTCTAGACTTGGAAACATTGGTTGAGGTGCACTCAAAGGGCGAACTGGACCGTGCCAATGATCTTGCCGCGCCGATCATAGGTATCAACAATCGGAATTTAGACGATTTTACGGTTGATTTACGTGTGTCAGAAATCCTGTTTCCAAAAGTTCATCAAAAGGCTTTGGTTGTTTCCGAAAGCGGGATAAAAACCAAAGAAGATTTTGTCCGTTTGCGGCAATTAGGGATTAAAGCATTTTTGATCGGAGAAGGCTTTGTGACGCATAAAGATATGAAAAGTTTTATTTCGGAGCTGAAGGGGACATAAAGGGAATTTTTGTGGGTTGGCATGGTTAGAATTAAAATGTGCGGAATTACATCGATCGAGGATGCCGAAAAAGCTGTCAGCCTTGGGGTTGATTTTCTAGGTTTTGTGTTTACCGAAAGCCCTCGCCAGATTGCGGCCCGTCAAGCGGAGGCGATCCGGAAGTCCATCGTGGGTCAAATAAAAATCGTTGGTGTGTTTGCCAATGTTAGTTGTGAAGAGGACATTCTGGCTGTATCGAACCTAGTTCCGCTCGATTTTATTCAGATTCATGGACCATGGACGAATGGCAAAAAAATTGAACCGCAGAAAATTATTCGAGCCGTGAGAGTCAAGCCTGATATGAGTTGGGAAGCGCTTAGGGAATACCCGGACTTTTATGCCTTGTTATTTGACACATATTCAAAGACACTTATGGGGGGCACGGGCCGGGCCTTTGACTGGCCGCTCTTAGAGAACGTACCAAAAGATAGACGCGTGATTTTAGCCGGCGGACTGACTCCCGAAAATATTTTTAAAGCCGTTTCCACAGTTCAGCCTTACGGCGTTGATGTTTCAAGCGGTATCGAAAAAACACCGGGCCGAAAAGATCATGAAAAAATGGAGTGTTTCGTGAAGGAAGTGAGGAGAGCAAAAGTTGAGCACTAATCTAAAAGGACATTTCGGGTCTTTCGGAGGGCGATATGTTCCGGAATCTTTATCAAGCGCTTTAGATGATTTGGAGAAGGCCTATAAAAAATATTCAAAGGATTTAAGGTTTTCTCAGGAACTCAAGGATTACCAAAAAAATTATATTGGGCGGCCCACCCCTTTGTATTTTGCAAAACAATTTTCACAAAAAATCGGCTCCAAGATTTATCTGAAACGTGAAGATCTAAATCATACGGGAGCTCATAAAATCAACAATACCCTGGGACAGATCCTTCTTGCAAAAAGGATGAAGAAAAGCCGTATTATTGCCGAGACCGGAGCCGGACAGCACGGTGTTGCGACGGCGACGGTTGCTGCGCTCTTTGGTCTTGAATGCGTTGTTTACATGGGCGAAGAGGATATGGAGCGCCAATCGCTCAACGTTTTTCGTATGCGCCTGTTAGGCGCCGAGGTTGTTCCTGTCTCTACCGGGACAAAAACACTGAAAGACGCGACAAGTGAAGCCATCCGTGATTGGTCAACGAACGTCACTCACACGCATTATATTATCGGCTCAACCGTTGGGCCGCACCCGTATCCCATGATGGTCAGAGATTTCCAATCTGTGATCGGAAAAGAAACCCGTCGGCAGATTCTGAGGTGTGAAAAGCGTTTGCCGGATGTGTTGATAGCTTGTGTCGGCGGGGGGAGTAATGCCATGGGACTTTTTTATCCGTTTCTTAAAGATAAGAAAATTAAAATGTTTGGTATAGAAGCTGCGGGAAAAGGTATTCGTACAAAAAAGCATTGTGCGACGCTTTCGAAGGGACGCGTGGGTGTTCTGCATGGCTCGAAAAGTTATCTTTTGCAAGACCCGGACGGGCAAGTTTCATCGACACATTCTATTTCTGCCGGATTGGATTATCCCGGCGTCGGTCCGGAGCATAGCTTCCTTAAAGAAAGCAAACGCGTCCGTTATGACCATGTGACAGATCATGAGGCCTTAAGGGGACTTGAAGAATTAAGCCGGCTTGAAGGTATTATTCCGGCCTTGGAAAGCGCGCACGCGATCGCTTATCTTATGAAAAAGAAAAGCCTGTTTCGCGGCCGGTTGATTGTTCTGAATCTATCCGGACGGGGTGACAAAGATGTCGAATCTGTTTCAAAATATTTAGGGCAAGCTCTATGAGCCGCCTTGAACAAACATTCAAAGAACTAAAGAAAAAGGGGCGCATCGGATTGATACCCTACATCACCGTTGGATTTCCGAATTTTTCTGTGACACGTGATCTTATTAAAACATTTGATGATTTGGGTGTTACAGCTGTTGAGCTCGGTGTTCCGTTTTCCGATCCCTTGGCGGACGGCCCGGTGATTCAGGACGCGTCCCAAAAAGCGCTTTTAAAGCATGCGAATTTACAAAAAACTTTGAGCCTCGTTCATCAATTACGGCACCAAGTGTCTCTTCCGATAATCATTATGACCTACTTTAATATTTTTTTGAGGTACGGATTAAAAAGAGTGGGCCGTGATCTTAGGAATGCGGGTGTGGATGGAATTATTATCCCCGACTTTTTTCCTGAAGATGATCAAGCGTTTATGAAAAGTTGCCGAAGTAAAAACATTGATCAGATTCTCATTGTATCCGGAACAACCGCTAAGAAAAGGCTTGAGAGCTTGGCAAAACAATCGCGAGGTTTTGTTTACTACGCCACGCATACCGGCACCACGGGCCCGAGAGACCGGCTTCCAAAAGATGTTTCGCATAATGTTAAAAAAATCAGAAGCTGCACGGATAAACCGATTGCCGTTGGTTTCGGCATTTCGAATAGAGGGCATATCCGGGAGTTGTCAAAATGCGCGGATGCCGCGATTGTGGGAAGCGCGGTCATCCGGGTTATGAATTCTGCGAGAACCCCTGCCTCGGTTGTTAGGAATGTTCATCGTTTCATTAAAAGGATTTGGTTATGACATCTATTTATGTGATTCACCACGGTCCGTCTGAAGCCGATAAAAATCATGTGATCTGCGGTCAAACGGATGCGCGGCTTTCCAATGAAGGTTGGAATCAGGCGCGCATGATCGCGAACATGTTAAAAGATAAAGAATTTCGAAAAATATACACATCAGAAATGGATCGGGCGTTTGCCACAGCAAAAGAAATATCTTTGTATCACAAATGCGATGTGGAAATAATCGAAGATTTAAATGATTGGAATATGGGCTTATGGGAAGGTCTTACGTTCGCGGAACTTAAAAAAACTTATGAGGATAAATATCAGGATTGGAAGAAAAATCCATGGGACACGCGCATGACCAACGGAGAAACTCTATCGGAGTTTTTGTCAAGAATAGAGAAATTTTATAACGAAAAAATCAAAAGGG
>JADFSZ010000111.1 GCA_022560555.1 PVC group bacterium | reverse complement strand
TACCTTTTCCAGAAATGGGAATGAAATCACATCCGTTGAACAGCTCTTTCCAAAATACGTTTTATTATAGGCCCGCATGCCCCTATCATCAACCAGCAGAATCGTAAGCGATGCGCCCCTCATCCCTTCATAAGAACAGGCAAATTCTGTCATATCCTGTATTTTCGCTTTAGGAATGCGAATTTTGTTTTGCTTGTTGATAACCTGTATCTTCGAGATATACGCGCGGCTCCTGTTTCTTATTTTCCTCTTTATCTTTTTCTTTGTCTTTTTCACGACCCTTATCCCTCCCCGACTCTCCTTGAGGATACTCTACCCGAAAATGGAACATCCCGTTTAAGGAGGTAATAATGCTGTGGGTAATAGCGCTGATATCACGGAAGGTCAACTGGGATTCATCAAACTGGTGGTCAAGAATTTTATCATTCACAATTTGGCTGACAAGCCCCTTGATTCTGGACGACGTTGGTTCATCCAAAGCACGTGATGCCGCTTCAGAAGAATCGGCAATCATCACGATGGCCGCCTCTTTTGTGTTCGGCTTCGGCCCCGGGTATCGAAAGCTGTATTCTTCAATCCCTTCCGGCTCTTTCTCTTTGGTTTGTTCAAGAGCCTTGTGATAGAAATACGAAATAAGAGAAGTCCCATGATGCTGTTGAATGATATCCATAATTTTTTGACTCAGTTTATATTTTTTACCAATTTCCACTCCATCCTTGATATGCGCAATGACAATGAGGCTGCTCATGCTGGGTGTTAAATTTTCGTGCTTTCCCTTTCGTCCCATTTCATTTTCCGTAAAATAAGCGGGATTGACCATTTTGCCGGTGTCATGATAATAGGCTCCCACCCTTGCTAAAAGAGCATTAGCCCCAATCGCGTCCGCCGCACTCTCGGCCAAAGCTCCGACCATTAGACTGTGGTGATACGTACCGGGAGCTTCTCTTAAGAGCCGGCGCAAGAGAGGATGGTTGAGATCTGACAATTCCAAAAGCTGGACATTGGTTGACAAATGAAAAAAATGTTCAAAAAGAGGCAAAACACCCATAACAAGAAGGCTGGATATAAATCCTCCGAAGGCCATCGTTCCCGCGTAGCGAACCGCTTCATTAATTTCGCGTGTCTCATACATCACATCGAATAGAAAAAAAGCCAAAAAGTACACAAGCCCCGTAAAAACCCCCACACGCAGCAGCTGGGAACGCTTCATAATGTTATGCGCAAATACGGCAGAAAAAAGAGCCCCGATCAAAAAGGGTGTGAGCGGGATGCTGATAGGCGCGTAAATAACGGGAATGTTAATCACAAGAGCCATTGTGAACAGCACCCCCAAAAGAGTTTCGCCGAGAATGGCAAAAAACAAAATGGAAATCACCAAAGGAATGATGAGGACGAACCCGGGGAAATAGTAAGAGATCTTTATTCCCATATTGGCCAAAAGGTACATAATGCCGGTTGTCAAAAGAAAGTGAGGAGTAAAAACATCCCTCCCTCGGCAAAACATGATCATAAACAAACAAAAAAGGTACGAATGGAATAGGAACAAAACAATCATAGAGAAAGCTTTTGGGTTTTTATTCAGAATTTCAAGACCGCTGCCCATGGATTTTAATTGCCTTAAGTGCAGCGCCGTAACGTTTGTCCCTCTCTCCAAAATTAAAGACCCTTTTTTGACAAGCTTTGTCACATCGGCCTGGATATCCGCCTGAGACTTTCTTTTGGTCTCCGTCAAAGCGGCATCAAAATTCAGTGTCGGTTTTGATAAAACGTGAATGTAAATTTGCAGAAGGGTTGCCCGGATTTTTCTTTCATCGGGCAGGAAATAGGCAATGTCATCCTGCAGACTTCTTCGTAATCTTTCGCTGTCAATCACATGGATATCACTGAGACGCACAGATTTTTCTTCGCTGTCTTTACGACTGACAGTTAGAAAATAAAATCCTTCCGATTCCAGAGAATCAAAATCCTTACTACTGACAAGATAACGATTAAGGTAACGGCTGATAATAGCTTGAGATTCAATCAGAACCTCTTGTTTATCTACCGCGCGATCAACATAGAATTGATAGGCACTCACGGCCTTCGGCCACGAAAAAACATCTTTAGCCGCTTCGATATTGTCATGGACTAAAGCCTCGAAAATCATCCGGGTTCGGCCCAGTAAATCCTCATAAGCCTCTACATCAAATTCATAAACCGGCAAAACCTTTCTCGCGGCTTTTTGCTTTTCAATCGTCGTTAGGTCCGGATCAACGTAGTAAAAATCATCCAGAGCATAGTAGCTTTTCTCCGCGGGAAAACCTTCTTTCGGCAAACGGACTTCGTACTTCAGAAAGAGAATGAGAATCAATCCCGTTAAAAGAAAAAATGGGGTTAGATACAAACCGCTTTTCACCGCATTATCGTCTTTTCGGATATATTGCAACACAGACGAAAGAACCGAGATGTTTTCTCGATTGATTCTCTTTGTTTTTTTTGATTTAAGAACACTCATACTTGTTCACGTTTGAAGAATTTTTATCCCTAATTCTTTTAATTGAGCCGGGGACACAGCCGAGGGAGCCCTCGACATGAGACATGCCGCTTTTTGTGTTTTGGGAAACGCGATAACATCCCGGATTGAATCCAAGCCTAAAAGAAGCATCACAAGACGATCCAGTCCTATGGCCAAGCCTCCGTGCGGCGGAGCCCCATATTCAAGCGCTTCTAATAAAAATCCGAATTTGAGCTTCGCTTCATCGGTTGATATTTGGAGAAGATCAAACATCTTCTTTTGTAGTTTTTGATCATGAATACGAATACTGCCTCCTCCGACTTCCACCCCGTTAATCACCAAATCATACGCCCTGGCTCTTACCTTCAGAGGCTCGGTGTCAAGAAGGTCCCTATCCTCATCTTTGGGACTTGTGAACGGATGGTGGACGGGAATCGTCTGATTTTTTTCATCATCAAATTCAAACAGGGGAAACTCCGTGACCCAAAACATGTCATACCCATCCTTAGGAAAAAGATCGAGTTTACGCGCAAGCTCTAGCCTGAGTTGCCCTAAAGCCTCATGGACAACATTTGATTTATCGGCTACAAAAAATATCAAATCCCCGTCTTCAACCTGCAAACTTTCCCGAATGCTCTTGATTTCATCTTCATTAAAAAACTTAACAATCGATGACTTTAACTGTCCACTCTCCCCCTTCATCCAGGCCAGGCCTCTGGCGCCGAATTGATTTACAAATTTCGTATATTCCTCAATATCTTTCAGGGAGATGTCTAGCGCCTTTCCCTTGACATTGATCGCCTTAATCAGGCCTTTTTTTTCAATGACGGATTGAAAAACTTTGAAAGAAGTTTGCCCAAATACATCCGTCATATCCACTAAAGGCATCCCGATCCGGCGATCCGGTTTATCTGACCCATAAAGATTGACGGCATCCCGCCACGCTATTCTCTCAAGCGGCAAATCAACAGCCCAATTGAGAAGCTCTTTGAATAAGTGCTGTATGAGCCCATCAACTATATTCATGACATCATTTTCATCGACAAAAGACATCTCAAGATCGATTTGCGTGTGCTCCGGCTGGCGATCCGCCCGAAGGTCTTCATCCCGCAAACACTTGGCGAGTTGAAAATATTTATCAAACCCGGCTACCATAAGAAGCTGTTTAAAAATCTGCGGGCTTTGAGGCAGAGCGTAAAACGAACCGCGGCGGACACGGCTGGGAACCAAATAATCCCGGGCTCCTTCCGGCGTACTTTTAATCAATAGAGGTGTTTCAATTTCTATAAATCCCTTGTCAGAAAAATACTTCCGGGTCTCAATCGTCACATGATGACGAAACCTAATATTTTTCTGCATGGTTCTGCGCCGAAGATCCAAATACCGGTATTTAAGCCTCAACTCTTCATTGGCTTCGGTTCTGTCATCAATCATAAACGGCGGTGTTAGCGACCGGGAATGTGTTTGTAAAATACGCGCGACCACTTCTATTTCTCCTGTTTTTAATTTTTTATTCACATTTTCCGCCGCACGCTTGGCTACCTTTCCATGCACCGTAATCACGTATTCCGGCTTAAGCATCTGGGCTTCACGGGCCAAATCAGCATGATCTTTAAGATTAAATACGATCTGCGTCACTCCCTCCCGGTCACGTAAATCAACAAAAAGAACGCCTCCGTGATCCCGCAAACTATCGACCCAACCACAAAGACAGACGTCACTGTCAATATCCCGGATTGTTAATTCTCCGCAATAATGTGTTCGTTGCATAATCTTTTCCTTATGACTTTTCCTTTTAACTTTTCTTTTTAACTAAGCACGTACAGACGATACCTGTCGAATTTTTTTTCTTACAAATCCGCACACATCATCAAGGGAAAGCACTTCAGCGTGTCCGTCTTTGAGATGCTTTAATTTGTACCTGCCGGAGCTTCTCTCATCTTCACCGACAAAAAGCGCGAAAGGAATCGCTTGCTTAACAGCCGTTTTGATCTGAGAGGCTATTTTTCTACCGGTAAGATCCGAGGCCGTGTTCAAGCCTTTCAAGCGCAGTTGGTGGGCAATGTCTTCAGCCAAGGCAACGGCATCGGGGCCGATCCCGCACACATAAACATCCGTGCTTGATTGATAAGCCGGCAACAGCTGATAGGTTTCCATAAAGTCCCTGATGGTCACATCCCCCATTCCAAAACCGCACGCAGGTATTTTTTCGACACCAAAGACATTGAGAATTTCATCAAATCGGCCCCCGCCAAACAAGGACCGGTTATTTTCCGGGTTGAGATCGTAAATTTCAAAAACAACACCCGTGTAATAATCGAAACCACGAACAAGCGTCGGGTCAAACACAATCGACACGAGATTTCGCGCTTTCATTTTCTCAAATAAAGACCGCAATTCAACCGTGCACTTTTCTCCCTTAAGTTCATCAGGCAACGTGCTTAAAGATGTCACGTGAATCATCTGCCAAAACTTTTCCTGATTCTGACACCCGATCAAGGCCGTGACTTCATTTTTGAAGTCCGTGTCCGACATCTTCAGGCGCCGGTCCATCAGTTTTGTTACCTTATGATATAAATCGGCCGTTAATTTCATATGACCGACGAACCACTTATAGAGAAGTTCGCGATGATTGACACGAATCCTGAAATGGTCCGGCTGAGCCCCGAATTGAATCATCAGCTCATGGGCCAGGGTAATCAGCTCGCTTTCCGCATCTATCGAAGAAACACCGAAAATATCGGCATTCAACTGCCAGTGTTCGCGTAAACGGCCCTTTTGCGGACGCTCATACCGAAACATATTAGCAATCGAATACAAACGCGCGGGAAACACCATCTCTTTCCGTTTTTTTGCGATCATCCGGGCAATGGTTGGAGTCATTTCCGGACGCAGTGTCACTGGGCGTCCTCCCCGGTCCATGAACGTGTACGTCTGATTCAGAACGATTTCTTCAGCAGATTTTGCCAAATACAAATTAGTGTCTTCAAGAATCGACGCGTTATAAACCACATATCCGAATTTTTCAACAACACGTTTCATGATGCGAAAAATATACTCCTGAATAAAAGCGTCTTCGGGATAAAAATCGCGAACGCCTTTATAAGGAGCCGTCGAGAGTTTATTCGATTTTTGATTTTTGACAGTCATGGGGCTCGGGAAAGTTTTTCTTTAACAATGTCTATAAGCGACTGAATGTTCACGCCCTCAAACACGTTCATCTTAAAAAGAAAAAACCAGCCAACGGCTAACAAAAGAAAAATCAAAAACGGATAAACAATATATTCCCAACGAGGCATAAACCGTATTTTGCACTTATCAAGCCATGACAGGTTGGATAATTCATTTTGAACAGCATCTAGTTCACCTAAACACTGATTCAGCTCTATGAGCACAGTATGCCAATCCGTTTCAAATTTTCTCGCCTGTATATCGGGCATGCCATGCAGCTGC
>JADFSZ010000110.1 GCA_022560555.1 PVC group bacterium | reverse complement strand
TCTCTTTCAGTTGAATTTCATATGCTTGTTTGTCAGATAAATCTCTGATTTTACTGGAGATGAATCTCCAACGCAATGATCTACATGCAGTGAATCTTCGATGTCCTGCAACTATCTCAAATCCATGATCTAAAGGTCTAATGACAATAGGCTGTAATAGTCCATGCTCTTTTATGCTAGATTTCAAATTTGCAATCTCAGTAGAATTTATGGAAAGGTTGTATCTGACTAGAAATTTGGATGGTCTAATCATTCGAATTTCAATAGGTTCCAATATCGAATTATCAATTATTTCCATTCACAGCCACTCCCATATTATATCATTAAGAGAGATTTGGTATTTAGCCTTTAATAGAAATTTTAGAAGAAAAAATCGGGGTCACGTTTCCCAAGACAAATCATGCTTTTCACGAAGTCACGTTTGAAGAATACATTCAAAAATACGGCGCGACAGCCCGTATCACAACCACCCGGGCGGCTGAACTTGACGCCAAGCGAAAGTTAGCAGAAATGATCCATGGTGCTATTATCACAACACACACAAGTGTTCAAAATTATGTCACTCAAAGTGACACGATTCAAACATCTATCGACGGAGTTATACGGGGAGCCAGCATAGTCCGAACACGCTATTACGGTAATGGCGCTATTCGGGTCAATGTTGAAATATCGGGAGGCCCCATCGGTGAAATTCTATCTCCCCAAGCCGGGGCTCTCGCAAAAAACTACCTAACATCTCCGACCATTATTGATATTTCAGCTCTTGACAGATTCCAGAATTTCTAGTTACGGGGCAGGGGTTATTTCTGAGAAATTTTTCGAGCCACTTCTTCTTCCAACGATATAAGTCTATAAAGTTTTTGAGCCATCAACTTATTCAAGGGCCTCATTTTTTCGTAAACCTGTCGAGACTTCACAAATTCGCCTTCAATCAAGTAAGACCTTCCCAGAAGATAATAGGCTTCAATATAATCCGGATTGTTTGCAATGGCATCCTCAAAGTAATGTATGGCTTGGTCATTCTTGATCAATTTCACCAAACATTGCCCGATTTTAACACTGAGAACAGGGTCTTCCCTCACTTGAAGTGCCTTTTCATACATACGCATGGCCCGCTCAAATTCCCCGCTTTCGTAGGCTTCGTCTCCAAGCTGATGATATCTTGTCCAATCCTTTCTTTTTTTATTTTGAGATGCACGAACTTCTGTTTGGACATCCCAAGCCCTACTCGGATTCATTTTCGTGATTAAATTTTCTTCCTGGTTTTCGAAAAACGGGAGAGGGTCTATCACACCGGTGGAAAGATTTCTTGAGTTCATGAGGGGATATGATATTTTCGGCTCTTTTGAAATTACAACAGTAGGATCATCAAACTGGATAATACTCTTTGGTGTGCCAGGAACTCTCAGATCCGATGAATCCTGATAAAAATTCATCTTTTGTTTGAGCGATTTTATTTTTAGCTTTACGTTTGTGTCGCTTGGATTGATTTTCAAAACAGTCCGGTAAGCATTCAAGGCTAATTCAACCTCATTCATATCATCATACACGCCCGCTAAATTATAAAACGCGTCTTTATACATCGGGTTGATTTGAGTCGTCATGAGATACTGATCAATAGATTTTTGATAGTCTCCTGTTTTATAGTAGATATTCCCCAAATTGAAATGGATGTCAGGATCTTCCGGATCCAGTCGAGCCGCGATTTGAAATTCTTGTTCGGCTCGATCATTGAGAGCGCGAATCTGGTACAGCATTCCTAAATTATAATGGGCCTTCACTTGCCTCGGATCAATCTCGATGATTCTTAGGAGTAAAGGGAACGCTTTTTGATAATTTCCTTCTTCTAAATAGATTTTGGATAACGGATTAAGAATGCGAATATCATCCGGACGAGTTTTAAGATTTTCACTCAGGGTGTTTTTATCCGCCTCCTTACTATGCTTTGTTTTGCCTCTCGCATAAAGGGCATTATCAAAATGACATTCGAGCCCCATCATCATAAAAAGTGTTAATCCGATAAAAAAAACAGGATTTTTGAGACATTTACATTGACTCATAAGCGGACACAAATTCCTTTTTTTTCTAAATATTCCTTGGTTTGCTTGATCGTAAATTCTCCGTAATGAAAAATAGAAGCGGCCAACGCGGCATCCGCCGCGCCATCCGTAAAAGCCTGATACAAATGCTCCAATGTCCCGGCTCCCCCGGAGGCTATCACGGGAATAGAAACACAATCAGAAACAGCTCTTGTCAAATGGATGTCATAGCCGTCTTTTGTTCCGTCCCGGTCCATACTCGTAAGCAAAATTTCACCGGCTCCGAGCTCTTCGACTGTTTTGGCCCACACACACGCATCCAAGGCTGTATCTTCCCGTCCGCCATAAATAAACACATTCCATTTCATCGGAGCCGCTCTTTTAGCATCAATCGCGACTACGATGCATTGGTTTCCGAATCGTTCGGCAGCTTCTTTAATAAACGCGGGGTTTTTTACCACGGACGTATTGAGGGAAACTTTGTCGGCTCCCGCTCGCAGGAGTTTTTTAATATCCTCCAAGGTCCGGATCCCGCCCCCCACCGTCAGAGGCATAAAAACATTTTCTGCCGTACGATACACGACATCAATCATCGTTTCCTTGGCCTCATGGGAAGCGGCAATATCCAAGAAGACAAGTTCATCAGCGCCCTGTTCTTCATAGGCTATCGCCGAAAGAACAGGATCCCCCGCGTCACGCAAATTTACAAACTTGACACCCTTAACAACCCGTCCGTCTTTGACATCTAGGCAGGGGATAATTCTTTTAGCTAACATACGTTTCTCTTATGATCCGCTTTTCTCGATACACTTAAGGGCCTCTTCAAAATCCACAGAACCCACATATAGGGATCTTCCCAAAATCACACCTTCAAGTTCTTCTCCGAGCTCCGAGTTGAGCTCTCGAATATGCTCCAACTTACCAATACCTCCTGAAGCAATCACGCTTATTTGAACTGATTTGAGAATTTCTTTTAAGCCATTAATATTAGGTCCTCGAAGTGTCCCGTCCAGGGAGATGTCCGTCACAATAATTTTTTTAATGCCGACTTGTTCAACCTTCTTCGCGAATTCCACAGATTTTGTTTGCGTGACGGTTTTCCATCCATGAGTGGCCACAAACCCGTCTTGGGCGTCAATACCCACAATAATTTTATCCGGAAATGTCTGAGCCGCTTCCATAAGAAAATCTTGATCCTCAAAAGCTTTTGTCCCGAGAATCACATGGCTGACACCCATATCTAATACCATTTTCAGCCGGGGAATGTCCCGGATTCCTCCTCCGACTTGAACGGGGATGGACAATGTTTCAGCGATATCCCTGATAATCGGTTCATTTTTCAATATTCCTTCGAAGGCTCCGTCCAAATCCACGACATGAAGCCGCTCAGCCCCTAAGCTCTGCCAATGAATAGCCCTTTCAAGGGGATCCTGGGAAAACACCGTCAATTTATCTTCACGCCCCTGATAGAGCCGTACACATTGAGAATCTTTAATATCAACCGCGGGTATCAATATCATCAAGTTTACCCAGTCTTTTTTATTTGGAACTTGATTTCTGACTTAAATGAGATTTAAGATAGAATCCAAGTAGTTCAAGTCCGTTTTTTTGGCTTTTTTCCGGATGAAACTGCACGGCAAATATATTATCTTTTGATACCGCTACGCAAAACGCCTCCGGGTATGAGGACACCCCCGCGATAATATCAGTTTCATACGGTTCAACATAGTAGGAGTGAACAAAATAGAAATACCGAGCATCCATACGTTTTGCAAATTCAGGTGCGTTTTCTTGACAATGAACTTGGTTCCATCCCATATGCGGAATTTTGAGCCCAGGACTTTTAGAAAACTTTTTCACGACTCCGGGGAGAATCCCTAAGCCATCAACACCGCCGCTTTCTTCGCTTTTCTCAAACAAAAGCTGTAAACCAAGACATATCCCTAAAAAGGGTTTTCCTTTTTGAATATGACTCCGGATGGCCTGATCGAGGCCTCTCGATTGAAGAGAGGTGATAGCATCCCGGAAAGCCCCCACACCCGGCAATATAAGCAAATCCGCCTGTTCAAGATTTTCGGGCTCATTCACACGGAAGCTTTCATACCCTACTTTGGCAACAGCCTTTTGCACACTATGCAAATTCCCCATATCATAATCGACAAGTGCTATCATCAGGTCGCTTCGCTCCTATTAGTTCGGAGTTTCGAGTTCGGAGTTCGGAGAGCTTTGAGCTCGCAAACAAATTATCCACCTTTTTCTCTAAACATATCACCCATCCTCTTTCGTTCAAAAACATGTACTTACCTGGAGATCATCAAATGAATTTAAAAAACAAATCACCTTTTCAAAGTAAAGTCTAAGCGTATCTGTTCATCAGATTTCAAATTTGATCTTTCTTTGCTCCGAACTCCGAACTCCTAACTTCAAACTTTTTCAAAGTTGCCCTTTTGTGGACGGGATACCTAACACATTTTTGTTTTTTGCAACGGCCATATTCAACGATCTTCCCAGCGCCTTAAAGGCGGCCTCAATCATATGATGGCTATCTTCCCCACATTCCACACCAACATTCATATTGATACCGGAATGCACACAAAACGCGTAGAGAAATTGTTTTAAATAATTAAAACTGTACTGTTTGTGCATTGTATGAATTTTTTGGGATTTCGGAAGACCTTTCCCTGTGAAATGCAATGACGCCCTCCCGCTTATATCAATCACAACACGAACAAGGGCCTCGTCCATCGGCACATAATAGAATCCAAAACGGTTAATGCCTTTTTTGTCCTTCACGGCTTTTTTAACGGCTTCTCCCAGACAAATCCCCACATCCTCATTTGTATGATGAATATCGATATCCAAATCTCCTTTCGCGAGTACTTCAAGATCGAAAAATCCATGGCGGGAGAAAGCCATAAGCATATGATCAAGAAAAGGAATCCCTGTTCGAATCTTGCCTTTTCCTGTGCCGTCTAAATTGAGGGATATTTTAATATCCGTTTCACTTGTCTTTCGGTGAATTTTTACTTTTCTTTGAGATTTCGGCATAGGGGTAATCCTTTCACGGCTTCTATGAGTTTTTCATTTTGTTCTTCGGTCCCCACCGTTATCCGGACACAATGATCAAGCCGGGGTCGCGGGAAATACCTAACAAAAATATTTTGGTCTTTCAACTGTTCAACCATCGTCTTTGCTAAATGGACACTTGTCAATCGGACTAACACAAAGTTCGCTTCTGTCGGATACACAAAAAACCCCAAGCCTTCAAATGATTGCACAAGGTTTTTTCGGTTTTTCTTAATTTTGGCAATAAGATTCAAAAGATGCTCCTGATCAAGCAAAGCCGCTTCACCCAAGCATTGTGTTATTCCACTGACATTGTAAGAGTCTTTGATTTTCATCAATCCTTGAATAAGCTCAAGAGATCCAAACCCGAGCCCGAGCCGAATGGAAGCCAAGGCATAAGATTTTGAAAAAGAACGGCTCACGAGTATATTCGGGCACCCGGCAATAAGTCGAAGACAGTGATCTTCGGCAAAATCCACATAGGCCTCATCAACAACCAAAATGCCGGATAGAGTATCAGCCAGTCTTTTGATCACATCCACCGGTATAAAGGTTCCGGATTGCGCGTTCGGATTAGCCAAAAAGGTTAGTTTTGAATGTTTCGGCACGCGATCAAAATTGATTGAATAATCCTCATTAAAAACAATCCGAACGGTTTTTGCTCCTTGTATTTCCCCCAGGGTCTCATACAAGGTGTATGACGGAGTGAAAAAAGCCATGGTATCCCGGCTATCCACGAAAGCACGAACACAAAGATTTAGAAATTCATCCGATCCGTTCGTTGCGATAATTTGATCCTGAGGGATGTGATAAATATTTGATGCCGCCAAGCGTAATTGTTCGGATAGAGGGTCGGGATATAATCGCAGTTGTTCCACTTCCGGAAATTGACTTAACAT
>JADFSZ010000109.1 GCA_022560555.1 PVC group bacterium | reverse complement strand
CGCTCCAAGAACAGCCTCCAGTCCGAAGTGCCCAGCGTCACGTACACGGTTACCGGCGTCATCTTCGGCGGGGCGCCGTATATCTCGGGTGCAAATCATGACCCGGACGATGATGTTCCAGTGATTATCGTATCGAAACCATAACCCCAGCAACAAATTTTTGGGCCGGCCCCCAGGCCCGCTCCTCAGCCGAAATGACAAGACCGCGATTGAAATGCACCTGTGTGTTGCTGGCAGGCCTGTTGATGAGCGGGCAGCTCGCGGCACATCCTGACCTGCTTCTCCAGATCGATAGCTTGACCCTGCAAATCGAACTTGACCGGGGGTCAAACCCGGAGCTCTACCTCAAACGCGGTGATTTGTACCGGCGCCATGGCCAGTGGGAAAACGCCAGCCTGGATTTTCATCAAGTCCGGTCGCTGGATCCTGGTCACGCACTGATTGACTGGTTTGAAGGCCGGATGAGGGTGGAAGCGGGCCAGTGGCACGATGGAAAAACCCTGCTGTCACGCTTTCTTGCCGCCCATCCCAGCCATGCAGGGGCGCATCGGTACCGGGTGGCCGCCTGGTGGAAGCTTGGAGACCCGGCGGCCTCTGCCGGCGACTATGAACAGGCGATCAGTAACAGCGAGCGTCCTTCGCCGTCCCTGTACAGATCACTGGTGATCACGCAATTTGCCAGTGGTGCAGATTACCACCCCGCAGCAGTTGCAACGGTCGATGCAGCTTTGCAGCGTTTTCCCGTGGAGATCAGCCTGTTGGGCCTGGCGGTCGATCTTGCGCTTGAGCGCTCCGACACAGGCGCGGCGACAGTCTATATGAGCCGGCTTCCGGCACGGCTGGCTGGGTTAAACCAGTGGCAATTCCGGGCCGCACTTCTGGCCTGCCTTCTGGATACAGGAGCGTACCAGATAGGCAACGGTTGTCTTTCCGTTTGTGCCAGTAACACCAATCAATTTTATTTTTTGAGAAGGGTATCCATAAAACGCTTCTGCCAATAAGCTTGCGAATAAACGAGTATCCGGAACAATAAAATGCCGGATGCTCCCCGGCAAAAACGTTTTCTCTTCCGTCACAATAACAGAGGCTTTTCGCTCTATGGCTTCTTCGATATAAAGTCGGCCATCCGTTGTGGTTCCCGGAATGGCGATAAACACGAAGTTTTCGCCAATTTTCCTGGAATCCAAACTGATACCGCTAACTTTGATTTCCCTGATTATCTTTTCTATGATTTTTTCCATACATCCTTCCGTTGGACTCCATATATCTTAGGACATCCTCGGCAACGTTTTTAAACACAGGAGCCGCGATCGTACCGCCAAAACGCACCCGCCAAGGCGGTTCATTCACTGTAACAAGAATCGTGATAGAGGGATCATCCGCCGGAGCAAATCCGATAAAAGACGCCACGTACTTATTTTCGGCATAACCGCCCCGGACCAGATCAGCTTTTTGCGCTGTGCCTGTTTTTCCGGCTGCCGAGAAATTATCGAGGGCTGCACGATAGGCCGTTCCGTCACGCGACACAACTTTTTGGAGAATCTCTCTCATATCTCTACATGTCTCGGAGGATAAAATACGCTCTCTTTTATTCATATCCATGGTTTTAATCACAACTCCTTCGACATTTTCAATACGGGAGCAAATCTGAGGTTCAACGAGCCACCCCCCATTCGCAAAGACAGAAAAGGCTCTAACCATTTGTAATGAAGTCGCGGCAATTTCTTGCCCGATCGGCACAGCCGACATCGAACTTCGAGTCCATTTGTTCAAGGGATGGAAAATACCGAATTGTTCTCCAGGAAGATTAATGTTCGTACGAGCCCCAAAACCAAACCGTCGGATATATTCATGGAGCTTTTCGCTCCCTAACCTTTGCGCGATTTTCACGGTTCCAATATTGCTTGATTTCTTTATAACATCATCAAACGAAAGCCAGCCATAGGAATGATAATCATGCAGCGGCATGCGTCTTCCGGACATTTTATATTCCCCGTTTTCGCAATATATTTTTTCATCTCTTAAAAATAATTTTTCTTCTAAAGCCGCGGACGCGGCAATAACCTTAAAGGTAGAGCCGGGCTCATAGATATCCGTTATGACACGATTACGTCTTTTATCCCCATCAACTTTTCCGTATTGGTTGGGATCAAACGTGGGGCGATTTGCCAAAGCTAAAATGGCACCTGTATGAGGATCCATCACGACAATCGATACACTTTCGGGATGATATTTCTTAAAAACTTTATCTACTTCTCTTTCCGCAATATACTGGATAGTCGTGTCAATTGTGAGATAGACCGTATCACCGTCGCGCACGGATGTGTTGATATCCGAAAATGAAAACAATTCGCGCTTTTTTGCGTCTTTTTGCGTCTTACGATAACCTGCCTCACCAAGAAGATAGTTCTCAAATGTCCTCTCAATGCCTTCTTGTCCGACATTATCGATATTAACGAATCCAAGAACATGCGAAGCCAGCTCTCCCTGAGGATAGAATCTTTTACTTTCCTTAATAAAATGAATCCCGGGAATTTCGGCCGCTTCAATCATTTGGAATTCTTCGTTTGATATTTTCCTTTTTATCCAAACAAAATATTTCTTGCGATTGAGTCGCTTTAAAATTGTATCTTGATTTACATTCAAAATACGATTTAATCGCGCGCTTACTTCAACAGGATTTTCGATTTCATATGGATTGGCAAAAACAGAAGGAACCTTCATACTAACGGCCAATTCCCTCCCGCGAACATCACACACACGCCCTCTTCTGGGAGCCATTTCAAACCTCATGATGTATTGGTCTTCAGCATACTTCTGCAGTATGTCGGCAGATACCAGCTGGAGGGAAAACAAGCGTGTAATCGTATAACCATAAGACATGCTTAACAGAAGAACAACAAAAGCTAAGCGAACCTTACTGATCTTTTTAGATTTACCCATGCGATTTTCATCCCAGCTTTTAGGGGCCCGTGACTCCTTAAAATCAAGAGCGCGTTCCGGAACGCCCGATTATTGGATGACAATTTCCGCTTCCACTTCATTTTGCCCTCCAAAAAAAATATTCTCTAGAATGCGGCTAATGAAATGCTTGGTTTTTGATATCCGGGTTTGGCTTGGCAGGGATAATTCATATGAAGACTTGGGAGAGCTAAGCTCTTTTTTAGGTGCGGACAAATAGACAATTTTAACTTTTTTTGCGGCAACAAGACCAAGCTTTTCCTTCGAAATTGTCTCAATCCTTTTCGGAGATTTTAATCTGGAGTTTTTAATCAGAAGTTCCATATTTTCTTGTCGTAAATCACGCAATTTTTTTTCCTTCTCAGTGATAGCATACCCCATACGCAGGATTTGAATCTGCTCATACGTATAGAAAAAAAGGACGCCGAATATCCCTAATATCAATATTATTTTTCTAATCATGTGTACAACTCTCCACAATTCTCAATTTCGCGCTTCTGGATCTCGGATTTTTAAAAACTTCTTCCTCGGAAGGTACGAGTGGCTTTTTGCAAACAAGACGCAGCCTTTTTTCTTTAGTAAGCGTTCGAAAAACATTTTTGACTAAGCCATCCTCAAGAGAATGATATGAGATCACACACATTCGGCCGCCGGGCTTTAAGCTTGAACACCATAACGGCAACGCGTCGGCTAAAGCATTCAGCTCATCATTTACAAGAATGCGTAAAGCCTGGAATATTTTCGTAGCCGGATGAATACGCCGCCTTGTCATCTTCCGATAGGCATATGACGCCGATTGAGCAAGATCTTGAGCTGTTATATCCTTCTTTGCACGACGTTTTCTTGCTATAGAGCGCGCGATGGCGCGCGATTTACGTTCTTGTCCATAAAGATAAAACACATCCGCTAAATCATGTTCACTAAAACCATCTAGTATATCTTTCGCTGTAACACAATTTTCGGAATTCATTCTCATATCAAGCACCCCTGTCCCTTGAAAACTAAAACCGCGCCGAGGAACATCCAACTGAAAGGAGGAGACCCCCAGATCCATAAGGCAGGCGTCTATCCTTTTGTTTTTAACAATGTTTTGAACACACTCAGTATCTCGAAAATTTGCGTGCACCCATTGAATCTGTTTATTTTCCTCATCGGTAAATTTTGATTTTGCTATTTTTATCGCCTCATGGTCTTGATCGAATCCTACCAAAATCCCATTTCCCCCGAGATGATTAAACATCTCACGCGCATGTCCCCCTAACCCCACCGTCAGATCAACAACAACCATGCCTGAGACAATTCCTAAGGCATCCATTACTTCAGAAACCATCACAGGGTCATGTCGAGCGGAACATGCCATTCTAGCGAGATTCGTTAAATCCGTATGTTTTAATCAATTGTTCGCGCGTCATCCTGCGCCAGTAGGATGAGTCAAATCCCAAGCCGACACCACGGCTATTGAGTCCGCGCATTTTCCTTAGTCGCTCCGAAGAAATTTCAGTATCAATACTGGACAATTTCCGATCACGAATGTGCGAGTTTCTAGGAACTTGATGATTGTTGGCGTTTGTTTCCATAGGCCTCCTTTCTTGTAGGTTTTATTTCTTATTCTTCTAAATTCAATAGTTTCTCAGCAATGTCTTCAAATGAATTAATGGAATTTTTGTAAAAAGATTTCCAGTTTTCACTCGACCATATTTCAAATCGGTTTGATACTCCGATAATCATAATGTCTTTATCAATCCGGGCAAACTCTTTTAAGTACTGAGGAATCAAAATTCGCCCTTGGATATCAAACACGGTTTCAAAGGCTCCGGAAAAAAATAGGCGGTTAAACTTTCGGGCGTCGGGATGGGTAAATGAAATGTTCTTAAACTTTGTTTCTTGCCTATTCCACTCCTCTTGCGGAAACACAAAAAGGCACTGCTCTAATCCGCGGGTCATATACAATTTTTCCACATACTGCTCTTTTAAAGCATCCCGCATTTTCGACGGAATGATGACACGATTTTTTTTGTCTAAAGAATGGCTATATTCACCGTAAAACATAGAAGAATCCCTCCACTCTTTACCACATTAACCCACAATATTCAGAGTTTACTCTTCAGCGCAGATACTGTCAAGCCTTATTGTATAATAATTTGCGATTAAAGTATTGTTTTCAAAGTAATTACGATTAAGTTAAACACAACAATAACTTTAGGTTCGAAAACGCTTTCATCCCTTTTTATCATCCATAGTTAAATTTATTGTAAGGCTTGTATTTGCTATAAGATACAAGTCGAATAGTCCTACTAAACTCATATGGAATTTTCTGTAAGATCTTATTAACGAATGGGTTGTCGAATAAGAGAACCCAACGGTTCAAGAACCCGTAAAAAATGCGGCTCCTGAAGGGAAACAATAGCTCAAAAGCAAGCTCTTGAACGTAGTAAAAAAGCGATTTGGAGGTTTATGAACCGGGAATCTTATGCGGGAATAATGACCAAAGAATTTGAGATATGTTGAGTAACTCCATCTGTTGATGGGCGCATGAATCTATGTTATAATTTGTTCTTAAATCATGGTTTGCGATTTTTATGACATTACTTACCCACATTCAGCTTTTTATGTTTGGTATGCCCGGTCCGGCCGAGTGGCTCGTTATTTTGGTTGTGATTCTCTTGATCGTCGGCCCCAAGAAACTTCCTGAACTCATGCGCTCCCTTGGGAAATCCATTAATTCATTTAAAAAGGGCATGAAGGAATCAGACGATTCTGAAGACTCCCAACCATCCTCTCCGGATCATAAAAGCAATAACTCATCAAAGTAAAACCCTTGATTCCACCTGCTTGAATATGTCAAAAAACCTGACATTCTTGGAACATTTAGAAGAGTTGCGATCGAGACTTTTATGGGTCACAGGTAGTCTTGTTGTGTGTTCGGTTTTTACGTTTTTTAGTTCGGACACGATATTAACTTTTATTCTTCGTCCAACAAAAACCCTCTACAGCCAATTATATTTTTTTGCTCCTTACGAAGCCTTTATCGTCAAAATTAAGGTCACCTTATTCAGCGGCTTCATCCTCAG
>JADFSZ010000108.1 GCA_022560555.1 PVC group bacterium | reverse complement strand
GCGGGCGGACCGTGGGCGCGGGTGTTGTTACGGAGATTTTGGAGTAAAGTGGGAAATCGTAAATTGTAATTGGTTGAAAGGCTTTTGTTTCTATTTATAAGTTATTCTTTACAGTTTTCAACCATTTACCAAGTACCATTTACAAATTACGGAGTGATAATGACTACAAAAGTTAAACAGCAAGTGATTCGAATACGTTTAAGAGGCTATGATTGCCGCTCTCTTGATCAATCTACGAAAGATATTGTTGACACGGCGAAAAACACAGGAGCTTACGTGATAGGACCGGTGCCGTTACCGACAAAAATCGAGAAATTTTGTGTCTTAAGAAGCCCGCATGTGAATAAAACGTCACGCGAACAGTTTGAGATGCGCACGCATAAGCGTTTGATTGATATCGTCAACCCGACGGCAAAAACAGTTGATGCTCTCATGAAGCTTAATATGCCGGCCGGAGTGGATATTGAAATTAAGTTATAACAGATGGTGAGTGACATGAATCGAATGGGAATATTAGCGAAAAAAATCGGAATGACACAATTGTTCCGCGAAGACGGAACCATTATTCCTGTGACATTGCTCAAAGCCGGCCCTTGTTCCGTGATCCGAAAGAAAGAAGAGGCCGTGGATGGGTATAACGCTCTTCAAATTGGATTTCTGGATGTATTGGAATCGCGATTAAACAAACCGGAGCTTGGGCACTTTAAAAAGCATAAAGTTACGCCGAAGAAAGTTATTCGTGAAATTCGCCTGGACAATGTGGACAACTATGAAGTCGGCCAAGATATTGAAGTAGATATTTTTCAACCCAACGATTATGTTGATATCACGGGGCAAACAATCGGAAAAGGGTTTCAGGGTGTGGTGAAGCGTCATAATTTTTCAGGACTCAAAGCCAGCCATGGACATCGCTGGACACGCCATATGGGAAGTGCCGGAGCAGGAACGAACCCTGGGAACATTAAAAGGGGCAAAAAGATGCCCGGACGTATGGGAGGCAAGGACGTGACTGTTCAGAGCCTAAGAGTGGCCCATATTAAAAAGTCCGAGGGTTTAATTTATATTGAAGGATCCGTGCCGGGTAAAATAAACAACGTGGTGATGATCAGGCAAGCAGTCAAAAAGCTCAATACGTCAAAAAAGAAAGTGTAATGCGTGATTTATGAAATGGGATGTTGTGAATCAAAGCGGGAAAGTCGTCGGATCCGTTGATCTCGATGATGGTGTTTTTTCCGGAAAACCTCACCGGTCTGTCCTTGCCGAGAGTATTAAAATTTATCGAGGGAACAAGAGACAAGGTTCGGCGGATACAAAAGAGCGGGGAGAAATTGCGAAAAGCACGGCCAAGCCTTGGCGGCAAAAGGGCACAGGTAACGCGCGTGCCGGGCGGGCGTCTTCACCTATTTGGAGAGGCGGCGGAGTCGTTTTTGGGCCGACCCCGAGAAGCTATCGAAGAACGTTACCGAGAAAAGTTAAGCGTCTTGCATGTCAGTCCGCTTTAAGAGTGATTGTTCAAGATAAATCTCTCAGAATCCTGGAAGCGCTTGAAATAAAAGAGGTCAGTAGTAAGAATTTTTCTCAATTGTTGGCCAATATAGAAGTGGCTTCAAACGCGCTTGTTGTGGTCAGAAAAATCGAAGGGAATTTGTATCATTCGGCAAAAAATTTAAAGAAAATTAAGCTAAAAGAAGTAAAAGACATCAACGCGCTTCATCTTTTAGAGCTAAAACACGTTGTTTTTACCAAAGAAGCTATACTGGATTTAACAGACAGGCTCAAAGCTCCGATACATCGAATGCATGCGAAGACGCCCCAATCATAAGAGAGTTTTAATATGATTCGATCAGTGTATCAGACAATAGTTACGCCGGCGGTTACGGAAAAAGGAACTTCTCTTCAGGAGAAGGGAAAGTACGTTTTTCGCGTGCATAAGGACGCAAACAAGATTGATATTAAAAAAGCGGTTCAGCATATTTTTAAAGTAAAAGTTAAAAATGTGAACACGATGAATGTCCGGGGGAAGATGAAAAGAATGCGCCAGCAAGCGGGGATGACATCCTCGTGGAAAAAAGCGATTGTGACACTTCATAAAGGCGAAAAGATTGAGTTTGTTTAAGGAGATACGTTTGTGGCTATAAAAAAATATAAACCAACGAGTCCGGGCATCAGACACCGCTTGGGCCATGGGTTTGAAGAAATTACAAAGTCAACACCGCTCAAAAGTCTGACGAAGCCCATAAAGCGTTCCGGCGGACGCAATAATTATGGGCACCTCACGGTGAAATGTTTGGGAGGCGGTCATAAACGGAAATATCGTGAAATTGATTTCGTTCGCTCTAAGGATACAATTTTCGGTAGAGTTGAATCCATTGAATATGATCCTAATCGAACGAGCCGTATCGCACAATTGGTGTATCAGGACGGCCAGAAGAGTTATATCCTGGCCCCGCAGGGTCTTGGGGTCAACGGACGTGTTTTATCGGGAGAGAAAATCCCCATTGATGTTGGGAACACCATGAAATTATCAGACATTCCTCCCGGTACGTTTGTTCATAATATTGAACTGAGAAAAGGAGCCGGTGCCAAACTCGTTAGAAGCGCAGGCACTCAGGCTCAAGTTTTGGCAAAGGAAGGTTTGTCTGTTCATATTAAGCTTCCGTCCGGCGAAGTACGTCTGATTCATCAGGATTGTAGGGCGACGATCGGACAGGTCGGGAATAGTGAACATCGCGGAATTTGTGGGGGTAAAGCCGGACATTCCCGTTGGAAGGGACGCCGCCCGAGAACACGTCCACGTGCCATGAACCCCGTTGACCACCCTTTAGGCGGTGGGGAAGGAAAAACGGCCGGAGGACGTCATCCTTGTTCTCTTTGGGGCCAGATCTCAAAAGGGCTCAAAACAAGAGACAAAAGAAAAGATAGTTCGCATATTATACAGCGCCGTATCCCAAAAAGATTAAAAAAGAAAGGGCTTGCTTAACGGCAGGTGCATAGGAGTATTTTATGAGTCGTTCAATTAAAAAGGGGCCGTATGTTGATGAAAAGCTGCTCAAGAAAATTCAAAAATTAATGAGTACAGGTGAAACCAGGAGCATCAAAACATGGGCGCGTAGTTCAACAATCACACCGGAATTTGTGGGTCATAATTTTAATATTCATAACGGACGAAAGTTTATCACGGTCTACATTACGGAAAATATGGTTGGCCATAAGCTTGGTGAGTTTGCCCCTACTCGAACGTTTAAGATGCATACGGTGACCGGTAAAGGCGATAAAGGAAAACCGCCACCGAAGAAATAAGACGGGACATAAGATGATTTCTGTTGCCAAAGCACAATATATGCGTATTACGCCGAATAAAGTACGGATGGTTCTTGGTCTGATAAGGGGCAAAAACGTGAATGATGCTTTCAATATCCTGACATTCACCAAAAAACGCGCCGCATCCATTCTTCATGAAATTCTCACATCGGCCGTTGCCAACGCTAAAAACAAAGAAGAAGATGTTGACGCGAATACTTTATTCATCAGCCGTATATACGCGAATGAAGGCCCGTCTTCTAAAAGATTTCTTCCCCGGGCGATGGGACGCGCGACAGAAATTATTAAAAGAACAAGTCATATTACGATTGAATTAGACAAGAAGATTTCTCCCGGAAAAACTGCGGAGCCGGAGTCCAAGGCCGAACAAGGCCATAAAAAAGAGAGGGAGACATAAATGGGTCAAAAGATTCACCCATACGGTATACGAATAGGCATCTCCAAGGATTGGCAATCACGATGGTTTTCAAAAAAGGATTACGCGGCGCTTCTTCATGAAGATTTAAAAATCCGGCGTTATGTATTGAAAAAATTGACTTTTGCCGGTGTCCCCAAGGTTGAGATTGAGCGTATGGGTGAAAAAGTTCGTGTGATCATTCATACGGCACGACCGGGAATTATTATCGGACGAAAAGGTTCCGAAGTGGACAAATTAAAAGATGATCTCGGACAATTTACGGAAAAAGAGGTTTTGATTGATATCGTTGAAATTAAGAATCAACATATCAACGCGCAGTTAGTGGCTGAAGGAATTGCCGCTCAATTGGTGAAGAGGGCTTCCTTTAAACGTGTGATTAAGAAAACAATGAGAATGTCTTTAACGAACGGTGCCCTTGGGATTAAGGTGCTCTGCAGCGGTCGTTTGGGAGGATCGGAAATTGCGAGATCAGAAGGCTATAAAGAGGGAAAGATTCCTTTACATACATTTCGTGCGGACATTGATTATGGGTTTGCCGAAGCCAAAACTACTTTTGGCTTGATCGGGGTCAAGGTTTGGATTTATAAAGGCGAGATTTTAGATTGGTTTGAGCATCGACAAGAGCTCATGAACGCAGCCTTTTCAGGAGGGCGAAAAAATGGCACTCACGCCAAAAAGAATAAAGTATAGGAAAATTCAAACAGGGCGGACCAAGGGGAAAGCGACTTCAGGAACCTATGTTGCTTTTGGTGAATATGGTCTTCAGTCTTTGTCTCCGGGGCGACTCAATCAAAAGGAGATTGAAGCGGCCCGTGTGGCTCTAACCAGATCAACACGCAAAGGCGGAAAGATCTGGATTCGGATTTTTCCGGATCAACCCTTTACGCGTAAACCGGCAGAAACGCGCATGGGAAAAGGGAAGGGGAATCCCGAAGGGTTTGAGGCGAAAATTAAGCCCGGAAAAATAATATTTGAAGTTGCCGGTATTCCTTTGGAACTTGCCAAGGAAGCGATGCGGCTGGCAAGCCAAAAATTGTCATTAAAAACTAAATTTGCGTACCGGCATCACTAGAGAGACTGAAGGACGGGAATGATGGCGACATATAAAGAAATAAGAGAACTAACCGCAGACGAGCGAAAACAGAAAATGTCGGAATTACGGCAAGAATATTTTAATTTGCGTTGTCAGCACAAAACGGGACAATTAGAAAACACTTCTAGGCTTTCGGCTATCCGTAAAGATATCGCGAAAGTTATGACTTCAATGAATGAGAAAAATGTGTTCGCGCCCGGAGGGGAATCGTCATGAGCGGTATTCGAAGACAGAAAAAAGGGGTTGTTGTCAGTGATAAGATGCAGAAAACAATTGTGGTTCGCGTTGAGTCACGCGTGAAACACCCGCGATACAGCAAGGTGATAAAGCGTTATAAAAATTTTAAAACGCATGATGAAAAGAACACATCAAACGAGGGTGATAAAGTTTTGATTATGGAGACACGTCCATTATCGAAAGACAAACGGTGGCGATTGGTTAAAGTTTTGCAAAAGGCGAAAAGACTGCGCCAAGAAGCTGAAATTAAAAAACCTGAAACTCTCGGAGAAAAAGTGTGATTCAAGCGCAATCAAGATTGGGAGTTGCCGATAATAGCGGCGCAAAAGTTATTGGGTGTATTAAGGTGTTGGGCGGATCCAAACGACGTTATGCTTGTATCGGAGACATTATCGTTTGCTCCGTTAAAGTCGCGATTCCCGGAGGGCAGGTCAAAAAGGGAGAAGTCGTGAAAGCGGTTATCGTGAGGACGAAAAGCCCTACCAGGCGCGATGACGGATCTTATCTACGTTTTGATAAAAATGCGGCTGTGATTATTGATGACAAGAACAATCCGCGGGGAACACGTATTTTTGGTCCTGTCGCCCGGGAGCTGCGCGACAAAAATTTTATGAAAATCGTATCGTTAGCCCCGGAAGTAGTTTAAAGGAAGATTACACATGATATTTAAAAAAAATAACGCATCGTCAAAGTTTAAAACGAGATTAAAGAGAAATGACGTTGTTGTGGTGAACGCGGGCAAGGAAAAGGGAAAAACGGGAACAATTCTTCGCATAGATTTGGTGCGAGGGCGTGTTTTTGTTCAAAGTCTCAATATGGTGAAAAAAGCTATGCGGCCGAGTGAGCAAAATGAAAAAGGCGGCATTATTGAAAAAGAAGGTTCCATTCATATATCGAACCTTACGCTTTGGGATGAAAAAAGTAGTACGTCCGGACGCGCGGGGACGAAAGAAAAAGACGGTAAAAAGGTTCGCGTCATAAGAAAACGCGGCAAGGAAATCGAGATTTAAATCGCAAAACGGCCATGGCACGATTAAGAGAAAAATATAAGAAGGAAATTGTACCGCAG
>JADFSZ010000107.1 GCA_022560555.1 PVC group bacterium | reverse complement strand
AAGATATTTTGGATGCTCAACCTAACGAAAATATTACGGAATCACATCGAGCGCATCCGCTGGATGTTCTTTCCCTGAAAAAGGTTGTTTCCCTGAAAAATGTTCCTCAAGAATCCATGTTATTAGCCAAACTGACTTCTGTAGAGTCGCATCCGTACCGTCTGGAACATCATAATCCGTTAAAACCCTTACCCAAAGAGCTTGTGTCATTGAAAAAAGTTGTTTCATTGAAAAGACCGGAGTCTAGGATCGATAGGATTGATAGGATCAAAAAGAGCCCGGATCTGCTCACGATGGGACTAAAGATAAGATCCGTCAACGAAGCTCTCTACAAGATTTACCTGAGGTATTACAAACATGTAAGGGGGCGTATTGCCGGTGAGGTTAAGTACCCGATATCCGCGAGAGATTTTGGGTTTTCGGGGTCGGTGCATATTGAATTTGTCATTAACCCTGATGGGAAACTTGTTTGGATTGGTTTATTGAGTCCTTCGTCTTATGAAGTCTTAAATCTTGCGGCCATTCAAACGATTAGGCGGGCCAGCCCGTTTGAGGTTTATCCTAATGAAATTCCTAAGAAAAACTTTCGTTTTACCATTCCGATTATCTATGAAATGGACTAAGAGTCATAGTTGCATGGTCTTTTTGATTTTGTTCGTGGGGCTATCCTGCGGATGCCGGCCTCAAGATTCTCAAGTTATCACAGTTGGTTTGAGCGAATCTTTCCGGGATGTTTTTGAGAAGGGTATCATAGATGCTTTTCAAGAGCATATCAAAGATGAGTTTCAGTGGCGCGGCCTCTCGATTGAAGGGCGTGTTTTTCGTGATTCAGGGGAACTGGCACGGGCTGTTATTGATGGGGACGCGATCGAGGTGGCATGGTTTGAGGATGAATTGAGTGCGTACAAAGTTTTGATGAGTCCGGTGAAATGCACGGATTGGAGAAAAGAGGCTAAGGGGGGAACCTTTATATCGAGTCCGATGGTTTTGGCTAGAGCTCGAGGACAAGTTCCCGAGGATGTGTCGGACAGCACGATTTGGATTTTGGATCCACAAGCGTTTTCGTCGGGTCGTTGGGGAAAAGCGGCTCTGTTTGTTCGTGAAGAATTTTCCCCGGGCGTATTCCCGGTTAGTATTTTGAAGGCATCCGAGATAGATGATATTCCTGACGGGGACCTTGTGTGTTGTCCTGAATTTTTCGCGCGTTTGCGGGGGTGGAGTTATCGACTTATGGTCCCGACGCTCATGGCCGAATACAAATTGCTTCAGATCCACGGTAATATAAAACCCCAGGAGCGGGGAGCCGTGGAATATTTTTGTGAATTTCTTGTTTCTGACAGGGCCCGAGCTGAATTTATCAAATGGGGATTTCGGCCTGATGACAGAGCTGATTTGATGGAGTATGATTACCCTCTTTTAACCCATCCGGTTACGATGGCGGACTATGGGGGCTGGCTTAAAATTGAACGCGAAATACTACGAAAATAATGAACTATACACACGGACAAATACGTATGTAATATATTTATAAAATTTAAGTTACATTATAATACTAAACAAAGTAAATAGAACAAAGAGATCCTGAGTAACGATGGCCAGGATTTTGTTTCGCAGATATCGAAACTTTGGTACAATGGTTCCTTGACTCTAATGTCGGATAATTCCCATAGAGACAAAAAACGTTGAATTTTACATTCACCTTTGTCGGGATATACAACGCTTAGGTTGCACGGAGAGCGTTTTCACTTCAAGCGAATGAAAAATTGAGCGTTCATGTCAAAGGTATTTGAATTGAATCATTGGCATGAAGCCTGCGTTGTAAGACTGTTATTGAGGGGGTTCGCCCCGGACTCATAACAGATAAAAGGGGATTATCATGAACATGAATGACGCGCATAAGAGTTTTTTTTATCCATGTCTCAGACACATTTTTGTTCTTTTCCTCGTCTTTGATTTACTGCTGGCGGCCAGCTATCTTTTGTATACGCAAAGAGATGTGATGGCAAAAATGGTCCTTGAGCAAAAGATTCAAATAGAGCCTGCGGATACGCATGCGAGACTGAAACTGGGTATTAAGTACAGCCAGCTAGGCCAATATGATCGAGCCATCGAAGAGTATGAAAAAGTCATCGGTCTTGATCCCTCAAACGAAAAGGCGCATTTTAACTTAGGTGTTAGATATTTTGAAAAAGGATTATTCGAACAAGCGAAGCAGGAGTTTTATCAGGTGCTAGACCTTAGGCCGAATCATTCCGGCGCGCATCTTGGTTTGGGTGTTGTCCACGCCATGAAGCGGGAAGTGAATGAGGCTCTCTATCACTACAAGAAGCTCAAGCAAGTCAATCCTCTCCTTGCGATCAAGCTCTTCGACATGATTTCCTGAAACCATGCGATAAAAAATGTGCCAGAATAGCCCACTAGTGGGACATTTTGACTCGTAATCCTCCTCGTTTTTCAAATCGAATGGATTTCAATTTAGCTGTAATATATTTATAATGAATAAGTTAAATTATTATAGATTTTTATGGCACGGTGATTGCGTTTACAACCCGTTTTAGATTACTCCAATTGCTTGTGAAAACCAGATAAAATCACGAAAGTGATACAAAGAGTATGGTTCACGATAAAGAAGAGCTCCCCGCTCCGGAGGAAGAAAAAAAAGAATCGATCCTTTTGGGGCTGGGCTTTGATAACTCTGATGGGCAAAAAAGGATTACCGAAGGGGACAATTTTCTTTTGGCGGGCGGCTCTGAGAGAACCCATGATTTCATGGTAGAAAAGGTGCTGAAGTTTAACGATATTCTTAAGAACCGTTATGGGAAAAAATTAGAGGACATCACCCAGGAGGAATACTACCAAATTGTGAGCGCTCTGGGAGAAGAAAAAATTCACTGGCAGTATTGGAATGATTTTTACAAAAATCACATGCTTTCGAATAAGAAAAAGAAGCGTTTTTAAGTGTTTTTTAAAAAAGATTTTCTTTAAAAATCATTTTCTTTAAAGATCAAGGAGGTGAAAAAATATTTGTAAATGGCAGTATCCGTTACATCTGTATTTGTTTAAAAGTAAAACGAACGAAAGGAGTTGACAACCATGAAAGTTATTCCTATTGGAGATCGGATTTTAGTTAAGCGCCTGGACGCGGAAGAAAAAACAAAAGGCGGTATCATTATTCCTGATTCAGCAAAGGAAAAGCCGAAGGAAGGCCGAATCATTTCCGTTGGTGGAGGAAAAATCCGGGACGACGGATCAAAGGAAGCCCTGACAGTTAAAGAAGGGGACCATGTCCTTTTTACGTCTTACGCAGGAACAGAAGTGAAGCTTGAAGGAGAAGAGTACTTGATTATGAAAGAAGAAGATGTGCTGGGCATTGTGAAATAAATTCGTTATCAATTAGAAGAAGAAGGAGAAAAATTATGTCACCAAAGTGTATACAATTTGGCGATGAAGCTCGGCGCTCGATTCTTTCGGGAGTTGAACAGTTGAGTCATGCCGTCAAAGTGACGCTGGGGCCCCGCGGCCGCAACGTCATTATTGACAAAAAGTTTGGTTCCCCCACTGTGACCAAAGACGGAGTGACGGTTGCCAAGGAAATCGAACTGAAGGATCCCTATGAAAACATGGGAGCGCAGATGGTCAAGGAAGTGTCCTCGAAAACCAGTGATGTGGCCGGGGACGGGACAACGACAGCGACGTTACTGGCGGAGATCATCTATAAGGAAGGTCTCAAGAATGTGACAGCCGGTGCCAATCCGATGGCTCTTAAACGCGGCATTGACAAAAGCGTTATAGCGGTTGTCGAGTACCTCAAGAACAACAGCAAAAGCATCGAAGATCCCAAAGAAACAAGTCAAGTAGCGACAATTTCTGCCAATAATGACAGTTCCATCGGGACCATTATTTCCGAAGCTATGGAAAAAGTCGGGAATGACGGAACCATTACGGTTGAAGAAGCCAAAACAATCGAGACAACGTTGGAGGTTGTCGAAGGAATGCAGTTTGACAAAGGCTACCTCTCTCCTTACTTTGTCACGAATTCCGAATCGATGGAAGTTTCTTTAGAAGATTGTCTTATCCTCCTCCAGGAAAAGAAAATATCCAGCCTGAAGGATATGCTTCCGCTTTTGGAAAAGGTGGCTCAATCCGGAAAACCGTTACTTATTATCGCGGAAGATATTGACGGCGAAGCTTTGGCAACGCTTGTGGTCAACAAGCTGCGCGGAACTTTGCAGATCTGTGCTGTAAAGGCTCCCGGGTTCGGAGATCGAAGAAAAGCCATGATGGAAGATCTTGCTGTTCTCACCGGCGGAAACCTTGTTTCCGAAGAACTGGGAATCAAGCTCGAAAGCATAGAATTGAAAGATCTCGGGCGCGCCAAAAAAATCACGATTGATAAAGACAACACAACTATCGTGGAAGGTGCCGGCAAGACCGAGGATATTCAAGGCCGCATCAAGAGAATTCGTCAAGAAATTGATGACTCTACATCTGATTACGATAAAGAAAAGCTGCAGGAACGCTTGGCTAAATTGGCCGGCGGTGTTGCCGTGATCAATGTGGGAGCTGCAACAGAAACAGAAATGAAGGAAAAGAAAGCCCGGGTTGAGGATGCTCTTCATGCCACACGCGCTGCTGTCGAAGAAGGCATTGTCGCGGGAGGCGGAGTTACTTATCTGAGAGCTATTGTAGATTTAGACAAGCTCAAACTAGAAGGCGATGAAAAAATCGGCATAGAAATTGTTAAGAGAGCTCTGCAAGAGCCCTTGAGACAGATTGCTTTCAATGCCGGTTATGAAGGTTCTGTGGTTGTTGAACGTGTGCTTCATGAAAAAGAGAATGTAGGCTTTAACGCCGAAACGTTTGTCTATGAGGATCTGATGAAAGCCGGCGTGATCGACCCCACGAAGGTCGCGCGCACCGCGCTTCAGAATGCAGCCAGCATTGCGTCCTTAATGCTGACAACGGAAGCCCTTGTAACGGATCTTCCCGAAGAAGAAAAAGCGTCTGCCGGCGGCGGCGGAATGCCGGGCGGCGGTATGGGCGGCATGGGTGGTATGGGCGGCGGCGGAATGTATTAAAAACCGTTCGCACTTTTGCGGGGATGGACGTTGGTGCTTTCTCTTTTACGAGGAAGCACCAACACACCGCATATCATTTTTATCGAAAGAACGTTTTTCCTAAGTACCATAAGTTGCATGTGTCAAAATTTATGATTTTTAGGAAAATCTTGCGAATAAGATTTTAGAAAAGAATACTTCAAGACAATTTATAAGGGGAATGGATCATGACAAAATCAAAAAGCGGAAAAATTATCGGAATCGATTTAGGAACGACGAATTCGGTTGTTGCCATTATGGAAGGCAAAGAGCCTAAAGTGCTTATCAATTCGGATGGAGGCCGCACGACGCCTTCGGTTGTTGCGTTCACGAAAGACAAAGAATTACTTGTGGGACAAGTCGCGAAGCGCCAGGCTATCACAAATCCGGAAAACACGGTTTATTCGATTAAGCGGTTTATCGGAAGACGCTTTCAGGAAGTGAAGGAGGAAATCAAAAAAGTTCCCTATAAAGTGATTGATGCCGGCGACAATGTCAAAGTACATTTGACAAAAGGCGACTACACACCGGTTGAAATTTCAGCGCGTATATTACAAAAGATGAAACAGACAGCCGAAGATTATTTGGGCGAAGAAGTGACTCAGGCTGTGATCACGACTCCGGCCTACTTCAATGATGCCCAGCGCCAAGCGACAAAAGATGCCGGAAAAGTTGCCGGTTTGGAAGTGTTAAGAATTATTAATGAACCAACGGCGGCCGCGCTGTCTTATGGTCTGGATAGAAAGAAGAATGAAAAAATTGCCGTATTTGATTTTGGCGGCGGAACATTTGATATTTCGATTCTTGAATTAGGCGACGGTGTTTTTGAGGTTAAGGCAACCAGCGGGGACACGCATCTAGGGGGAGATGATTTAGATGAATGTGTGATTGAGTGGCTCACGGCAGAATTTAAAAAGCAAGAAGGGATTGATCTTTCCAAAGACAAAATGGCTCTTCAGCGTTTGAAAGAGGCGGCCGAGAAAGCCAAATGCGAGTTGTCTTCCAGTATGGAAACCAATATTAATTTACCCTTTATCACAGCCGACCAAAACGGACCGAAGCATCTGAATATTAATTTATCGCGCTCTAAGTTC
>JADFSZ010000106.1 GCA_022560555.1 PVC group bacterium | reverse complement strand
ATTTCATGATTGACGAAAAACCCGGGTTATGGCAAAATATTTCAAATGAGATATAAATTTATCACAAATAGCTCAAAATGAACACTATTTCTCTCATCACACTTATCTACGGTCTTTTGGTCTTTATCGGCGGAATTATGGGATTTGTCAAAGCTAAAAGCAGGGCTTCCATCATATCCGGCAGTATTTTTGGTGTTCTTTTGGTCATATCGGCTCTTATGCTTCAGAAAAATGATCACGCGGGCTGGTGGTTAGGGCTCATCTGCACATTTTTTATTGCCGCGTTTTTTGGAAAAAAACTCTTCCGGGCGATAAAAACAAAAGAATCTATCGGAAGGCCTGCGGTCCTATTAAGCATGAGTGTGATTGAACTCATCGTTCTATTTTGTCTTTAAACTTGCAACGGTCACTTTTCTAAAATCCGCATCATGATTCTGTTTTTTGATTGCCAATAATGCCTCGCTGAGATTTTTCATTTCTTTAAAATCATGAATCAACTCCATCCGCCAATCCTCATCGGCCAAAACAAATGAAGCGCTCCGGCTTTCACGGAATTGAGATATATCCCCTGTGACTGACTCGAGATACAAACATCCGAATTTGTATCTCAAGTTGTATGGAAGTTCATACGTTTTTAAAATATTTTTGACCCCCTCAATACTGTAAGCTAAGCGAAAAGCATTATAAGGCAGCCCCTTAATATCATGTGCTTTTAATGAAACTTGATTCGTTTGATCCATAAAAGACATAAAGCGATTGATGAAACTTTCCGGATAGCCGGAATTTATCTGACGATCAAAAAGCTCTTGATAAGCGTTGGTTTTGGTGTTAACTCCCTCTAAAAGAAAAGATTCGCTGTAATCTTTCTCGAATTCCTTATAAACAGATTTCTGAAAACCCATCCAATTTCCGCCTTTTTGTCCCGTGGGATTGTCCACAAGTTCAACAACAACATTGTGTCCATCGCGGATAAACTCCAATTGCGTCGCAATCCGTACCGGATCAAAAGCCTGATCGGAATCCAGCTTCGTTAAATCATTAATCCGATGGGTACCGAGAATTTCTCCGCCCAGAAGCTGGATGTAACTTAAAGCATTAACAGCTCCCCCTTGGTCATTTGTAACAGCACTCCTTGTATGTGGATCATCTCCTAAAACGACAAACGCATCTTCCACACGTGCCATTTGACACGTCGCGTACCCGTGTCCATAAACCAGCTCTTCCGAGTTAGGAACTTCTTCAATTATGATGTTCGTTGTGCTTTGTTTACGGATGCGATAAGCCCGGAAGGCCGGCTGAATAAGAAACACAACCTTTTTAGGATCAAATCCAAAAAACCTTCTTTTGATAAAATCAGTGATAATTTCGTCACAATAAGGCTTGCTGGTTTCAGGATTGACCTGATCATTGATATGGATAATCATCTTTTGAGACCGCAGGGCCTCAGGTTCATCTATCCCGGATTCGCGCCCATAGGTCATGACGGAAGCTGCAAATTGCAGAAGTTCGCGCGGCCCTAACGCGAGGGACAAATTATCTTTCTCAGAATCATAAAATTCCCGAATGGACATCTCAATAAGGGATCTTTCTTGGGCATTTAACAATTGATATTTCTTATAAGAAGCGCCCTTTTTGTCTAAAATATCTTTTGCTATCCCAGCAGGATCTATAAAGTAAAACGCGCCGGCCCCCATGCGTGTTCCGGCTCCCGCAAAGAAAAACTCAGGCACATACTTTCCTTGGGCAACAAATGATTTCGCGTTCGCGATCAAAGCGGCATCGACTCTAGTGCGATTAACAATTTTGTCAGGAATCTTTGCCTCCAGAACATGAGCCGGATGGCTCTTCGGCAAAAACCGGTTGGCTTCATGAATTTTGGCCTCAATATCACTTTTTTCGAGAGAATCAGGAAGGATCTTTAACTCATCCGCACTTAAAGAATTGTGCGCATTGATTTGATTTTCTATCTTCTGTGGTATGGATTGTTCAAAAACAGAATTGTCCTTTTTTTCTATCATGAGTAAGAATACCGATTTCTAGGCTCTTCCAAAGTCGTCCTCGATACGGATGATATCCTCTTCGGATAATTTCTCTCCCAAAGCCACTTCGATAAATACGAGAGCCTCATTCCCCGTGTTTTCGATTCGATGAATATCCCCGCACGCGATTTCAACAGATTTTCCCTTATGCACCTGTATTGACTTTTCATTGCGCGTCACAACACCCTCACCTTCCGTCACAACCCAACGTTCTTCTCTATAAGCATGTTTTTGCAAACTGAGACGTTTGTTGGGCTTAACCTCGATCCTTTTCACCCACATTTTATCTTCACGATGTAATACCCGGTAATTTCCCCAGGGCCGCTCGTCATAGGTTTTTTCATTCAAATCATTCATAATTTCTCCTCAGTGAGTTTAAGATCTCGCTTAGCGTCTGTGAACGGACGGATTCAGAGACACAATGCATTAATAATGCGAATTGTAAGCATAAATATTCATCAACATCCCTACAGACAATACCATTGTCAGCAAAAACGATCCTCCATAGCTCATGAACGGCAATGGCAGGCCTGTAGCCGGCAAAAGGCCTAAGGTCATTCCAATGTTCACAAAGATATGAAATCCGATCATAGCCACAATACCACATGCGACCAATTTCCCATAGTCATCACGAGCCATTTGGCTGATTTTGATTCCCCGAAACAAAATAATAAAGTACAAAACAAGGAGAAGTACACACCCGACAAATCCCGCCTCTTCCGCCAAGACAGCAAAAATAAAATCCGTGTGCCGCTCAGGCAAAAAATTCAACTGGGATTGCGTCCCTTCAAGCCATCCTTTACCAAAAATTTGTCCCGACCCGATGGCAATCTTTGACTGAATCACCGCCCATCCGGCACCGTATTGATAATGGCTCGGGTTCAAAAATACAAGAATGCGGGATTTTTGGTATGGCTTAAGAATAAGCCATACCAAAGGAGATGAAAGCAATCCGGTTAAAATAAGCGCGATAAAATACTTCAGCCTCAATCCATAAATAAAAAGTAGTGTCAGCATAACGGGAATCAACACGAGTGCCGTCCCAAGATCCGGCTCTTTTAATATGAGCAAAAGGGGAACACCTGTTATCAGCAAACTCACGACGAGGGTCCACAAACTATTTTCGCGCCCTCTCGCCATACTCAGAAACCAAGCTAAACATAAAATCAGTGTCAGCTTCATAAATTCTGAAGGCTGAATCGAAACGATTCCAAAACTAATCCATCGGCGAGCTCCCCCAATCTTCGTTCCTAAAAACAAAACATAGAGCAAAAGCAAGACGTTTAATAAATAGAGAATAACAGAGATGTTGCCGATGGATTTGTAATTCACAAAACTTAGCAATAGAACCGCTATAAGTCCCAAACATACCCATATAACCTGTTTCGTAAAATAATTCTTGGTGACATCACTAAACTCCATACGGTACGCCGCACTGTAGAGAACGGCAAACCCCATCACAAGCAAGGCCATCAAAGATAATAATAGTATCCAATCAATTCGTTTGAACATAAAGCTTTCGGGTCTCTTCTTTTGTCCAAATACCTTTAAAAATCTCCCGTGCTATTCTCGCGGGCTTATGGCCTCCCGCCCCTTGATTCTCGATAAAAACAATAACAGAATATTTTGGTTTGTCGATCGGACTAAAGCCGAAAAACCATCCATGATCAGGTTGGCGTTTACCGTGGCGTTTCACTTGAACCGTACCGGTTTTTCCTCCGATTTCATACCCGTTGAGCTTGGCTCGCCGGCCGGTTCCATTCGGACTATGAACAACCTGATACATTCCTTGTTTGATCAGCATCAAATGATAAGGATTAAAAGAAAGGTCCGTATATTCGCCCGCAACGTCATGAGGGTTGATAAGTTTATTGCCGTACACTTTTTTTAAAAGTTTTGGCTTAAAAAGCTTCCCGCCGTTCACAAGAGCATTAGCCGCGTAAATCAATTGAAGCGGAGTCACCTCAAGAAAGCCTTGCCCGATCGCGAACAGGGCTGTTTCTCCGTCATACCAACGCTTATCGTTTTTAAAACGATTTTTTTTCCATTCCGGGGACGGAACAATGCCCTGTCTCTCGTACGGCAAATCAATACCGGACGCTTGTCCTAGTCCCAGTTTTTTTGAATATTCCGCCATGGTATTCGGACCCAGCTTGAGACCGAGATTATAAAAATAGATATTGCAGGATCTCTCCAGGGCTTCGATTAGTGACACATGTCCGTGTTGTCCCATACATCGGAACCGCCTCCCGCCGACAAGGAAAGCTCCGTTACAATAAAACTCCGTCTCTTCCGTAATAACCCCCGTCGAAAGTCCGGCAATCGCAAGCACAATTTTAAAAACGGATCCCGGAGAATAACTCGCCTGAATTGTCCGATTAATGAATGGTTTGTTTGTGTCCTGAAAATATTCTTTCAGAGCCTCTGTATCGGGAGATTCCCCAAAACTGGACACATTAAGCCCCGGCGAACTCACAAGAGCGAGGATGTCCCCTGTATCCGATTGTATGACCACACAAGCCCCGCGGTAATCTTGAAGAGCGTTTTGGGCCATACGCTGCACGTCATTGTCAATCGTTAACATAAGATCCGAACCCGGGATCACTTTTGTTTCCTTCAAATTCTCGACATGCCTGCCGGATGCCGTTATTTCAACATACTTCCATCCTCGCCGGCCCCGTAGAATCGTATCATACATTTTTTCAACCCCGGTTTTTCCGATCATATCCCATTTTTGATAGTCACTGCCTTTGAGACGCCCGTATTCCTCTAAACTAATCATGCCGGTATAACCAATCACATGGCCGGCTAAATCATCATAAGGATACTCTCTCACCATATATGGGCGCACCGTCACACCGGGCATATCTAATAAATTTTCTTCAATTCGCGCGAAAGCGTCAAATTCTAAATCTTTTTTAATTCTCACATGAACAAAAGGAGCCGCGTGAGCTGATTTGATCTTTTTTTCGATTTTCTCATACGTAAGATCATCATCTTTGATGAGTTCAATAAGCAAAGGGATCACGAAACTTTCATTTTTTCGGATTTCTTCCGGAATGATGGACACCCCGAAAGAAACCCTGTTATCAGCCAAAATGACTCCGTCCCGATCCAAGATGCGGCCTCTGGGAGACGCGAAAGAAAGTGATCGGATGCGATTGTTTTCTGATTTTTGATAATAGGATTCGCCTTCTTTGATTTGGAACCATGCGAGTCCGCTCACAAGAAAAAGCATCATAAAGATAATTATGCACAAAAACACTCCGTGGCGCTTCATAAAGAAAACTCCCGGCTTCTAGTACCAAATAGTGTACGCGCTATTCCAACCATAAGAAAATATGCGGTCCCATTGATCAGAACGGATACAAAAAAAACGTCGGAGGAATAGAATATCCACCGGCCATCAACGAGCCAGCCCAAAACCCCCATCATGCTATAAAATACGACTGGAAACAGCACAGGATACAATAATTTTGAATATATTTTTTTTGCCAAAGCATTTTGAAACCAGAAATAGATTAGGAAACTTAGAGACATATAGCTTAAAATAAACGAAACTCCCGATACCGCCGAATACATGCCGGCCACGAGCCCCATACAGCCTCCAATAAACACAAGCTCAAAAAACACATCCCTTTTTTTCGTCAACCTGATATAGAGTTTAGACGACAAGAGAAAATACATCAAGGTTATGTCAGGAACAATACCCGCGACATTTAAAAAACCTCTTAGTGTTGATTGGAAAATAGCCAGACACAAACCGATACTAAAAATTATTAAAAGCGACATATTATTTTTCCCCTAGGACCACAAAAACTTCTTCAATTTTGTCAAAACTCACCGCAGGATGAATCGTTGCCACTTGGAATATGCCTGCCTGATCCAATTCTATTTTTCTTACGCGTCCGACCACAAGGCCTTTCATATAGACACCCCCCATTCCGGAGGTGATGACTAAATCATTGACGGCAATATTAGCGCTTTGTTTCAGGTAATCAAAAAAGACCCGCCCATCAGCGGAACCTTTAACAATCCCCTGCTCTCGGGTGTTTTGAATTAAAGCGCTCACACGGCTATCAATATCCGCAATCATAATCACCTGGCTCACATTTGGCCCAACCTTCAAAACACGCCCGACAAGCCCGTCACTCACAACCACCGTCATTTTCGGCTCAATGCCGTCAAGCTTCCCTTTGTTGATCCAAAGCGTTTTACGCTTCGGAGGAATATC
>JADFSZ010000105.1 GCA_022560555.1 PVC group bacterium | reverse complement strand
CATCAAAAAATCAAAGTTTCTGATCTGCCGACGATCATCAACGGCGATTATAATAATATAGATTTTAAAGCGGATGGCGATGCCTGCGCTCAGCTCAAGAAACTTCTTTCCGCGCAGCGGCACAAAATCATAAGTCTCGAAGATAGCATGGAGCGCCGGATTTATATGAAGAAGAGCGGGGACGAGCTGCCTCCCGGAACTCTTAAAATGGTCAAAGTGTATGTTGCCAGTAAGCGCAAGCTTTCCATCGGGGACAAGATGGCCGGACGTCATGGGAATAAGGGAGTGATTGCCAAGATTCTTCCTCAGGAAGATATGCCCTATCTTCCTGACGGGACACCCGTGGATATTATTTTGAATCCTCTCGGCGTTCCGTCTCGAATGAATGTTGGTCAGATTCTTGAGACGCATCTTGGATGGGCCGTTCGGACCTTGGGCTTCACTGTGGCCACATCTGTTTTTGACGGGGCCAGCGAGAAAGAAATTAAAGCGTTACTAAAGAAAGCAAATCTTCCCGAAGACGGAACAGAAATTCTCCTTGACGGCCGCACGGGCGAGCCGTTTGATCTTCGGGTTACCGTCGGCTATATTTACATGCTGAAATTGGCCCACCTTGTTGATGATAAAATTCACGCCAGATCCATCGGACCTTATTCTCTGATCACACAACAGCCCTTGGGCGGAAAAGCTCAATTCGGCGGACAGCGTTTTGGAGAAATGGAAGTTTGGGCGATGGAAGCGTATGGGGCTGCCTACACACTTCAAGAATTGTTGACCGTAAAAAGCGATGATGTTCAGGGACGCACACGCATGTATGAGGCCATTGTCAAAGGCGAGAATGTTTTAGAGCCGGGGCGAACAGTATCTTTTAACGTTCTGGTAAAAGAATTGCAAGGACTATGTCTTGATCTTCTTCTTGAGAGAAAATCCAGCGAAAAATCTGAGGAGCCGAAAAATGATACGTGAACAAACCACCCCATTTGATAGTGTGACGATTCGTATTGCCAGTCCCGACCGGATTAAGGAATGGTCACGCGGTGAAGTAAAAAAACCCGAAACCATAAATTACCGCACATTCAAACCCGAAAAAGACGGTCTGTTCTGCGAAAAAATATTTGGTCCGACGAAAGACTATGAATGTTCCTGCGGAAAATACAAGCGAATTAAGCATAAGGGTGTAACGTGCGATCGGTGCGGTGTTGAAGTCACCATGTCCAAGGTCCGTGGGGATCGTATGGGGCACATCACTTTAGCCGCTCCTGTTACGCATATTTGGTTTTTTAAAACCAATCCAAGCCGCATCGGGAACCTCCTTGATCTGTCATTACGCAGTTTAGAAAAAATTATCTATTTTGAAGAATACGTTGTTTTAGATCCGGGAGAAACAGCCCTGAGTTATAAACAGCTTCTTTCAGAGAATGACTATAAAAAATGCCGGGAACAGTACGGGAGCGGCTTTAAGGTGGGGATCGGCGCCGAGGCGATCCAAATGTTGATGCGAAAACTTGATTTGTCAGAGGTCACAAAGGGAATATACGCTAAAATCGAAAAAACAAGTTCCAAAATGGTTGAAAAAAAGCATTTTAAGCGCCTTGAAATTGTAGAGGATTTTCGAAAATCCGGCAATAAACAGGAATGGATGATCCTGAATGTCATTCCGATTATACCTCCTGATTTGCGGCCTCTTGTTCCTTTGGACGGAGGGCGTTTTGCAACATCGGATTTGAATGATCTTTATCGCCGGGTTATTAACAGAAATAATCGTCTGAAACGTCTTTTGGAACTCAATGCTCCGGATGTGATTATTCGAAATGAAAAACGTATGCTGCAGGAAGCCTGTGACGCGTTGTTTGATAACGGAAAACACGGGCGTCCTGTTTTAGGGTCAGGAAACCGTCCGCTGAAATCACTCAGTGATATGCTCAAAGGTAAACAAGGCCGTTTTCGCCAAAATCTTCTGGGTAAACGTGTGGATTACTCCGGCCGGTCCGTCATCGTTGTGGGCCCTGAGCTCAAAATGCATCAATGTGGATTGCCGAAAAAAATGGCTTTGGAACTATTTGAACCTTTTATTATCAAGCGCTTGAAAGACAAGGGCTATGTCCACACCATTAAATCTGCCAGAAAAATGGTGGAAAAAGTGAGACCTGAAGTGTGGGATATTTTAGACGAAGTGATTAAAGATCACCCGGTTATGCTCAATAGAGCGCCGACTTTGCATCGCCTCGGGGTCCAAGCTTTTGAGCCTGTACTGATTGAGGGGAAAGCGATCCGCATTCATCCCCTGGTGTGCACGGCTTTTAACGCCGATTTTGACGGTGACCAGATGGCCATTCATGTCCCCCTTTCGATCGAAGCTCAAATTGAAACACGAGTCCTTCTGCTCTCAACGAATAACATTTTTTCTCCCGCGAACGGCAAGCCTGTTGTAACACCGACTCAGGATATCGTTCTTGGAATATATTACATTACAAGAGATTTGCCGGCAAAACCTGATCACAAGCCCATTTTCTTTAAAGATATTGATGAAGTTATTTCGGCTCGTGCTTACCTGGGTTTATCCGTTCATGAGCCGATCAAGCTATGGCATGAAGCTTCCGTGATCGAAACAACGGTAGGAAGAGCCATTTTTAATGACGTATTGCCCAAGGGAACGCCGTTTGTTAACAGAACGCTCAATAAGACCGCGATTATGAATGTAATCATGGAGTGCTATGACCGTTTTGGTCATACGGAGACAGTTCATCTTCTCGATCGTTTGAAAAGCATCGGATTTGAAGAAGCCACAAAAGCCGGGATCTCGATTTGCGTGGATGATATTCGTATCCCGGAGGAAAAGGAGGCTTATTTAAAAGAAGCTTATGCTGAAATCAACACCATTCAAAAGCAGTACAAACGTGGTTTGATTACTAACGGGGAGCGGCATAATAAAGCGATTGATATTTGGACGAATGTTACAGAGCGCTTATCTGATCGCATGCTGGAAGGTATCAAGGTTGATAAACGTCGCGGTGTCCCGTTAAATCCAATTTTTATTATGGCGGATTCCGGAGCGAGAGGAAGTAAACAGCAAATCCGTCAGCTCGCGGGGATGCGGGGTCTTATGGCTAAACCGTCCGGGGAGATTATCGAGTCTCCGATTGTTTCAAATTTTCGTGAAGGGTTAACCGTGTTTGAGTATTTTATTTCTGCGCACGGAGCCCGTAAGGGGCTGGCTGATACAGCTCTCAAAACGGCCGATTCCGGATATTTGACGCGGCGTCTTGTGGATTGCGCTCAAGATGTGATTATCACGAGAGATAATTGCGGCACTTTAAACGGAATCACGATTGGAGCGATTGTTGAAGGGGAAGAAAATATGGTGGGTTTGCGTGAGCGTGTTGTGGGTCGCGTAGCCCTGGACAACATTGTTGATCCGGTTACGGATGAGATCCTTGTTAGTTTAGGGGTGCTGATCAATGATCAAGCGGCCAAAAATATTGAACGGGCCGGGATCGAAAAGATTAAAATCCGATCCGTTCTCACCTGTGAAGCCGACAGGGGTGTGTGCGCAAAATGTTATGGAACGGATTTGTCAACCGGAAAACTGGTGGAACATGGCACGGCCGTGGGGATTATCGCCGCTCAATCTATCGGGGAGCCCGGAACACAGCTTACGATGCGGACATTCCATATCGGAGGAACTGCGAGTAGAATTGTTGAGGAAAAAGATATTAAAGCAAAAAATAACGGGACCATAGAATATCTAAATCTCAAAACCGTTGTGAATCGGGACGGACAGATCATTGTTCTCAATAGAAACGGAGAGCTTTTTGTCGATGATAAGGAAGGACGCCATTTGGAAAAACACCTTATTCCCTCCGGATCGATCATATTAAAAGAAAATAAAGAGACTATTAAAAAAGGAGATATTGTCTATAGCTGGGATCCGCATACACAAGTGATTCTCTCAGAAATGTCGGGACGTGTTCGTTTTGAAGACATTATCGAAGACGTTACGTTTCGCAAGGAGTATGACGAGGTGACAGGTATTACGGATACTGTCGTGATTGAGCACAGAGAAGATTTGTATCCGCAAATCATTATTATGGGAGATAACGATGAAATTCTCGCTTATTACAGCATCCCGTCTGAAGCCCATATTGTGGTACAGGACGGTGCTGAAGTACAGGCGGGTGACCTCATTGCCAAAACATTAAGAAAAGTGACTAAAACGCGTGATATTACGGGAGGACTGCCGCGGGTGGCCGAACTGTTCGAAGCCAGGCGCCCCAAAGACCCGGCCATCATTACGGAAATTGATGGAGTGGTGCGGTTTGCGGGCACGGTCCGGGGTATGCGTAAAATTATTATTGAGAGCGACACCGGTATGCAGAAAGAATATCTTGTTCCTCATGGAAAACATCTCAATGTTTATAACGGAGATCGTGTGCGAGCCGGTCATCAGTTGATTGACGGACCTGTGGTTCCTCAAGATATTTTACATGTGAGCGGGGATCGTGTCTTGCAGGAATATCTTGTGAATGAGGTCCAAGAAGTGTACCGCCTGCAAGGGGTGGAGACCAACGATAAGCATATCGAAATTATCGTGCGGCAAATGCTCAAAAAAGTTTGCATCGAAGAAACGGGTGATACGAAATTCTTGGGCGGCCAGCAGGTCGATAAACCTGTTTTTAAAAAGGAAAATCAACGCGTGATCGCTGAAGGAGGCAAACCGGCCAAAGCTGAGCAGATATTATTGGGGATCACAAAAGCGTCGTTGATGACGGATAGCTTTATTTCAGCCGCTTCGTTTCAGGAAACAACGAAGGTTTTGACGCGCGCGGCCGCAAGCGGGGCGACGGATCACCTTTTGGGTCTCAAGGAAAATGTTATTATGGGACACTTGATTCCGGCGGGTACCGGTCTGGCGGCGCATCGGAAGCTTGTGAAAGATTTTGATATGGGAATCCCTGAGGAAGAAAAAGAGAAAAAAGAAAATCCGGAACCTGAAGCTGTTGAAACGAAATCATGAAGGAGAATAAAATATGCCGACAATTAGTCAATTAATTCGACATGGTCGAAAAAGAGCTGCTTCAAAATCGAAGAGCCCTGCCCTCTTTAAGTGTCCGCAACGGCGAGGTGTTTGTACTCAGGTAAAAACACGGACGCCCAAAAAACCCAATTCCGCGATGAGGAAAATTGCTCGCGTAAAATTGTCCAGTGGTATTGAAATAACGGCCTATATACCGGGTGAAGGGCACAACTTGCAAGAGCACTCCATCGTTCTTGTTCGGGGGGGGCGCGTGAAAGATTTGCCTGGGGTTCGTTATCATATTGTTCGTGGAACGCTGGATACGGCCGGAGTCGCCAATCGACGGCAGTCAAGATCTATGTATGGCGCCAAAATGCCTAAGGAAAAATAAACCCTGATGAAGCGAAGAGACTTAAAACGGAGGAAATTCTAACATGTCAAGAAGACGAAGAGCTCCCAAACGTCACGTGTTGCCGGATCCCTTGTATTCAAGCGAGCTGGTAATGCGCACGGTCGGTATGATTATGCAGTGCGGGAAGAAAACAATAGCCGAAAGTATTGTTTATGGCGCGATGGATACCATTAAGGAAAAAACAAAGACAAGCAATGTCCTTGAATATTTTGAAAAAGCCGTGAATAATGTTAAGCCGATTTTAGAAGTTCGCTCCCGTCGCGTGGGCGGAGCCACATATCAGATTCCCGTGGAAGTACGTCCGGATAGACGCACAAGTTTGGCGCTCCGTTGGATCATATCTTATTCACGTGGGAGAAAAGGGAAACCCATGAAAGAAAAATTCGCTCAAGAATTGATGGATGCTTACAATCAGACAGGAGCGGCGTTTAAGAAACGTGAGGACACACACAAAATGGCAGAGGCCAATAAGGCTTTCGCGCATTATCGATGGTAAACCATCTTCGAAAAAGGACGGGAATGTTTTTGAAAGGGTAGAGAAATGGCAGAGAATGAATTAGCAAAAATACGTAATATCGGGATTATGGCGCATATTGATGCCGGTAAAACAACAACGACAGAACGTATTTTGTACTACACCGGAAAATCACATAAAATGGGTGAAGTTCATGATGGGGCTGCCACGATGGATTGGATGGAGCAAGAGCAGGAACGCGGCATTACCATTACATCAGCCGCAACCACATGTTTTTGGCGGGACCACCAAATTAACATTATTGACACCCCGGGACACGTAGATTTTACCGTTGAAGTGGAGCGTTCACTGCGAATTTTAGATGGGGCTGTCGCCGTGTTTGACGCCGTTAGCGGTGTGGAACCGCAATCGGAAACAGTGT
>JADFSZ010000104.1 GCA_022560555.1 PVC group bacterium | reverse complement strand
TCTGTCATTTAGATTTCTTAATATAAGCTTCTATTATAATAATCTTTACAAGCAGAGTCTGTCAAGAGAATAAAGTCCTTTTACGATATCTCATATTATCGGTTTGAGAATTGACAATAACTGATTCCAAGTTACAATACATTCTCAAGATCCACAAAACGAAGGCTCAAAATCTCAAAGGAGCACATGCCAACACCAAAATCAATATCAGATCCACTTAAAACACCTCTATTTGATTGGCATGTGTCTCATCATGCCCTCATTTCACCTTTTGGAGGATTACCAGCCGAAAATATTCTGCCTTGGGCCATGCCGATTCAATATACGGGAATTATTGCGGAACATCATCACACACGCGAAAAAGTTAGTATCTTTGATACCTGTCATATGGGCGAATTCTTTATTGAAGGAGCTCAAGCGTTGTCAGATCTTGAGCGTATTGTTACTTGCCGGATAAAGTCATTGGCTCCAGGCCAATGCCGCTATGGATATATCTTAAACAATCAAGCCGGCATTCTGGATGACACAATCGTGTATAAGCTTTCGGATGAAAAGTTTATGATGGTTGTTAATTCGACAACATGTCAGTTAGATCGGTTGTGGATCGAGCAGCATATTTCAGAATCAACTCGGCTCAAGGATATTTCATCGTCAACAGCCAAAATTGATATTCAGGGTCCTTTCTCAAAAAACATCATTCAAAAACTTTTAAATGTTAATTTAGATTCTTTAAAATATTTTCATTTCATACAAATCCATTTTATGAATCAGGATGTGATTATTTCTCGAACAGGATACACGGGTGAATGGGGATGTGAATTGTATTTTCCCGTCTCTATCGCTGAAAAAGTTTGGGAATTATTTTTCCAAGAAGAGTCTGTTCTTCCCGCTGGGTTGGGGGCTCGTGACACACTCCGACTCGAAGTCGGATACCCTCTTTACGGCCAAGACCTTAATGAATCCATTAACCCAAAGGTGTGCAACGGAATGAGTTTTGTTGATCTCGAAAAAGACTTTATCGGTCAAGCCGCCTTAAATCTTAGTGAGTCTGAATACATTCTTGTGGCTCTCTTGTGTGAGGGGCGACGGAGCCCGCGGCATGATGACAAAATTACTTTCAACTCCAAGGAAGTGGGCACTGTCACCAGCGGTTCTTTTTCTCCGTCCCTCAAAAGAGGGATTGCTCTGGGATATGTCAAAAAAGAGTTTACGCCTCTGGAGACACCTTTAGTCATTCAGGGAGAAAAGTCCGCACTTCCGGCCATCGTAACACAATTGCCGTTTTATAAAGAAGGAACAGCCAGGGGGAAGTTCGGAGCTAAGAGTTCGGGGTTCGGAGACTGATTTCAAAATATAAGATTTTTCGTTTACTGTTTACCGTTCACCGTTTACCGCATTAAAGAAGCTTTGCGGCTAAAGACGCCATCAAACTCCGCTCGCTTTTGATCAGATTCACATGTCCAAAAATCTTTTGATCCTTCATCCTCTCCACAAGATATGTTAACCCGTTACTGGACGCATCTAAATATGGATTGTCAATCTGATACGGATCTCCCGTCAAAATCATTTTGGTATTATTCCCGGCTCTTGTGACAATCGTTTTGACCTCATGCGGAGTTAAATTTTGCGCTTCGTCGATCACGATATATTGCCTCGGAATGCTTCTCCCTCTAATATAGGTTAGAGGTTCCAGTTCTATAAGCTTTTCGTCAAACAAATCATCGACTTCGCGAAAATTATTAGATCCGTTATCCATATTGCTGTGTAAAATATAGTCCAAATTATCAAAAATCGGATGCATCCAATGCCCGAGTTTCTCATCCTTGCTTCCCGGCAAATAGCCGATGTCTTTCCCGAGAGGAATGATCGGACGGGACACGAGCATACGATTATATTTATGTTCGTCCATAACCTTGACAAGTCCTGCGGCCAAGGCCAGAAGCGTTTTTCCGGTTCCGGCGCGACCCACCAAAGTCACCAGACTGATGCTGTCATCCAAGAGAAGTTCAATCGCCATTTTCTGTTGTTCATTCTTGGCGGTAATACCAAAAAGCGGAACTTCCTGGTATTCGAGAGCTTTTAAGGTTTCTCGTCCCGGAACATTTTTAGCGATCCGGACGTTCTTTTCATCCTCCGTTGATTTCAGTAAGAGAAATTCTCTTGCTGAATATTGATCGATATCCGCAATTTTAATCTCCCCGTTTTTTCTTAAAGTTTCGATCTCTGAGGGATCAACATTTTTGCTTTTCCATCCAAAGTAGAAACGATCAAAATCAATTTTTTGTTTTTCAAAATCCATAGCCGCGACATTGATCGCTTCCGATTTCACACGAGCATTAATGTCTTTCGATACAAAAATCACATGATCCCCGGCGGCTTGCAACTCATAAGCGGTCAGGAGAATTCTGTTCACACTGCTTGAGGGGTCTAACAGATCCGGAGGCCCTTTTCTCTGGATATGCAAAATTTGAAGAATCCCTTTTCCGGGGAGATCAACACCTTCGGATAAATTCCCGTTTTCACGAAACCCATCCAACATCCGGATAGCCGCCCGTGCGTTGCGTCCCTTTTCATCGTTTTCCCGTTTAAATCGATCCAATTCTTCCAGGACATCCATGCATACAACAACTTTATTATCGGCAAAAGCCGTGAGAGCATCCGCGTTATGTAAAAGCACATTCGTATCTAAAACAAATGTTTTTCTCATTCCTGCATCCTTTCATTCATCAACGCATTCATTTAAATCACACTCGTTTGGTTTAGTATATTTTTTCGACGTGTATAAATATCGTCTTGATCAAGACCTCTCAATTTCTCAACACTGAAATCTTCAACGGTAAATGACGCCATAACATTCCCATAAATCACAGCCTCACGATAATTTTTCTCATCCGGTGTATTTTTTTTATCAAGTATAGATTGGCATAATGAGCCCAGAAATCCTCCGGCAAAAGAATCGCCGGCTCCCGTAGTATCAACTAATTTCTCCTGAATAAATGCCGGAATGACAAAAAAACCGTTTTCAGAAGACATAAAAGCCCCATGCTCCCCTTTCTTGATAATGACCCTTTTGGGCCCCCAGGACGCGATCACCCGAGCGGCTTTGGGCAATACAGCTTGTCCCGTTAGAAGACGCGCCTCCGCGTCATTTAATATGATAATGTCGACATGGCGAATAACTTCAAGCAGCGCCTCCCTCTTAGTTTCGATCCATATATTCATAGTGTCCATAGCAATAAGATATTTGGGATGAATCTTTTTAACAACTTGAAGCTGAACCCCGGGGTTAATATTCGCCAAAAAGAGAATATCCGGCCCTTGATAAGAAGCCGGTATGCGCGGCTCAAAGTTCTCGAGAACATTAACAGCCACATCCAATGTCGTAGCACTATCCAAAGCATCATTATAACGGCCCGTCCATGTGAAAGTTTTTCCCTCTGTCACACTTATTCCCTCCGTTTGAATATTGTGATCATGAAAAACTTGAAAATAATCGTCAGGAAAATCCTGCCCGACCACACTAACTATTCTTACGGAACAAAAATAGCTGGCGGCCATCGCAAAGTATGTCGCGGATCCACCTAAGACCGAAGAAGCTTTACCAAAGGGAGTTTGGATGGTATCAATCGCCGTGGATCCCACAACAGTTACGCTCATGATGTATTCCTCTTTGTAAGGTGATATTTATGTCGAATTTTCACAATGCAATTCATCCAGCGCCACCCAGGCCGCCATCTGCTCCGCTTCCTTTTTGCTGCTTCCCGTACCATGGAAGGGGCTTCCCTCGACTTCCACTCGAACCGTAAATGTTTTTTTATGATCGGGGCCTGTTTGCGTAAATAAATCATAAACAGGGGCCGCAAACCCTTTTTTCTGAAGATGTTCTTGGAGGAGACTCTTATAGTCTCTCATGGGTTTGGTGCGGATAATTCTTTCCATTTCTTTTTTATGATATTTCAGAATGATTTTTCTTGCAAGTTTTAAGCCTCCGTCCAAATAGAGGGCCCCTAATAGCGATTCTACGGCATCCGCAAGAATAGAATCTCTATGGCGTCCTCCGGCTTCTTCTTCGCCTTTTCCGAGATAAAGAAAACCTCCTATACCAATAGATTTGGCAAGCCTGGATAACGCGTGTTTACTGACAAGCTGGCTTTTGAGTTTCGATAACAGCCCTTCATCGCATTCCGGCAATTGATCATAAAGACATTCCGAAACAACAAGACCTAATACAGAATCTCCCAACCACTCCAACCTCTGATTATCGCCTAAATCCTCTTTTTTTCGTTCCGCAACAAAAGAGCGATGCGTCAATGCCATCCGCAGGAGCTTCGTATCCTTAAATTCATAATCTAACTTTTTCTGTATATCATTGATATGATCTGTTCCCATTATCTCCTACACCATGTTTATTTGTTCGCCATCGGTGCTAATAGAACATCAAGTATTTTGTCGGCAACACACAACTTATCAACACAATCACCCTTCTTCTCCTTGAAGGACAATCGATTCGCTATCAGGCACGCCCGAACAATTTTATCCTTGGTACATTGTACATATTGGTGATTTTTTGTCAGGCGATCATCGCGCTCAGTTGTTTGCCGGAGGACAACACAAGGCACACCCATCAAGCCCGTCTCATCCTGCAAGCTCAAGGAATCCGTTAGTACAAATCGTGAATGTTTAACCAGCCCAACCATGTCTTTGTGACTCATTTGGGGAAGAAGTTTAACATTTTTCATTTTTGATAATTGTCCTTCGAGTCCGAGTGTTTTTAACTGAATGGACGTATGCGCCTCAAGAGAAATCAAGACACAAAAAGATTTCCTAAGCTCTTGCAAGGCTTCAAGAACACATGTCAAAGAATCCTTCTCACTGATAAGATCTTCATGATGAAATGTCACGAGCATATACGGAATAATTTTGTTGTGTTTTATGAGCTGATACTGGTGCAACTTTTCCGTAGCCTCCGTTGATTTGTACAAGGATGCGTAATCAGAGAAGATGTTCCCGACACAAAATATTCGCTCCTTCCGGATTCCCTCTTTTCGGAGCCCACGAGCTTTTCTTTTGGAACACACAAATAAATATCTTGCCATCGAATCAATCATACGTCTTCGATGCTCTCTAGGGTCCAGAGGCATATGGTTTCGAAGCCCGGCTTCAAGGTGAGCGAGCGTCATATCGGTTTTGGCGGCACAAAGCACCGCCGCCAATGATGATAATCCGTCACCGACGGTTAATATAATTTGAGGCTTTTCTTTAAGAAATATCACTTCAAGGCACCTCATCATCTCAGATATCCCGGCCGCGTAAGCATGAGCGTTGATACCAAGCGAAAATTCAGGCGGCTCGATTTCGAATTCATCAAGAAACATACCAAACATTTTTTTTGTGTAATGAGCACCGGTATGGACAATTTTTTGAACCATCCTCCCGGAGCGAACTCTTGAGGCTTTGTAAAGCGGGGCCAACTTAACAAGATCCGACCGTGTGCCAACCACATGGAGAATTTTTAGAGTTTTCATCTGTTTATTGCCTCATGAAGACAAAAAAATAGGAGAATCTCATGATCCTCCGCCCCCATAACAGTTCTTGGATCCAATTCCGTTTAAAAACCTTAGCCAAAAACATATTATTTGAATTTAAAAAAACTATTGATATCAAATATCAGGGTATCCGCGAAGCCGCATTTCTTACAGAGTATCCTTAGCTTATCGTAATACTTCGTCCCGTGCTGAAGCAGGGCCTGCTCTTTTCGTTCAAATTTCCCGCCGCAAAAACACTTTTTTTCGGAAACAATACGATACTCCTCGAGAACACTTGCAACCTTAATGGCTTTCTTAAAATCACTCATCCCTCTTCTCCGGCAGCCTCATTCTTTCCCTTAAGATTTTCTAACTCCTCACGAACAAATTGATTGACATATCGAAATCGAATCTTATTTTCCTCGTTGATACGGCCAAGAAGTTCATGAGCATCATAGATATGCTGAACCGTTTCGAGGCGGCTAAACTCCCTGTTTTCCAGATATTTAAGATTAAAAATTGTTTTATCTCCTTTTTTAAGAATAGGGATAAATTTTGTCAAACCGATCATTTCGAGCGTGCGGACATTCGCGCTTGATAAATTGATGAGTTCGAGAGCATTTTTATACCCACGGTCTTCCAGTTCGTTATTGATGGCAAGCAATGTGCCGATAAATGTGCTGTCTATTATCGTACACTTTTCAAAATCAACCGTAAAATTGGTTATATTTTTATCCATCATCTGTTGGATAAAGTCTTTGAGAATCTGACTGTTTGCGCCCATACCACGGCCAATGATTTTCACAAAGACTTTATCATCGATTTGCC
>JADFSZ010000103.1 GCA_022560555.1 PVC group bacterium | reverse complement strand
ACCGTCTGAAAAGGTAGCTATGGTCTTGATTAATACAAATTCCTTTTTTACTGAATCTCGCCGCCATAATCGCAATTGAGTTTGGTTGGTATCCGTATTGGTCATTAAAAACTAATTCCCACCCACATACTCAATCGAAGTATTATCTATTCCCGTTGAAGTTTTCCACTGTTCAACCGGAGGTGAATTGTAAGTCAGTTTTTTATAAACATGAACTACAGCCATTAGTTTCGCAAATATATAAAAGAGTTATCTATAGTAAAAATATTTTCACCAGATGTACCAGTTGCCGCTATTTTTACTCTTAAAAAACGAGCCGCGATTGGAAACATATAAGAATCAAAAATTAAAGTTTGGACCGAAGCATCACTGTGAATCCAACCCCCTAACGCATCATTAGTTAAGTCAGCAAAATTCGTCCCGTCTGCTGAAACCTGAACGAAAATTTGAATACTTGTCGGGGAACCCGTAGAAACTATAGAAAATCAAAAAGTAGCGTAACGATAATTCCAGCATTCTACAACTTCACTCGTTGACTCAGTTGGGCTACCATCATAAAGACCATCAAGTCCTGTATTTGGGAACTCGCCGTCAAACAAATGAAATAATGAATTCACGCCTTCAATTATTTCCTGACGCAAATTCGCCGCGACATCGCCCCGATCCCCTTCGGCGATCTCTGCTCGGCCCTGTTCGTCTTCAGTATCCGGCTCATAATCAACTACCTTCACCCCAATTTTTACAGGCTTCCCTGAATCCACAGCGTCATGCGCTACATCTCCTTCAACCTCAAGTTTATTAATAATTGGAAATCCGTCCATAATTTACCTTTTTATTTAACCGAAAAAGATTCATTTAAAGCATGTATTACAGGTCCAATGCCTTGATCTTTTAAACAATAATAATCAGCGATTCGCAAGGCTTTCAAGACCGTTTCGTCATTTTTATTTAGAAGCGTTTACTGAGTGTCAAATTTATGGCATAATGACAAATCATGCCAGATAAAGAGCCACAATTTGTACCGGAGGAGTATGGGGTGGATTTGATAAGGACGGAGTTCGGATTGATAAGTCGACGGAAGCGATCATTGACGTGTTTAATGCTGTAAGCGGATATGATCAGTTTCATAAGAGCATTCTTGATTTTCTTGGCAAAGGCTATTGGGACAAAGATCAAAAATTATTTCTCTCGTGGAGGGAGCATAAAAATTATCAATATGCTCTTGATACACACTCTTGGGGGTATTGCGCTTTTCCAAGGATGACAAGAGACATACTTAAAAATACGGACCGGTATGTGGTTACGAAAACAGCTGTGGCGAATGGTGAAAAAGTGTCAGGGTTTTGCTTTGATACAGATCTTGATACGATCTGGCTAGAGGGAACAGGGCAGATGATCGTGGCTTTTCAAAGCGCAGGGATGTATGCCGAAGCCAAAAAATATCTTCGTGAGATGAATAAAATGATTTTGGTTGTATCGGAAAAATCTCATCAGGCGGGCCTCCCCTATGTCACAAATAAGGGGACTCATTATGGGCACGGGAAATTATGGCGTGGAGCTGAAACCATGCCGTCAGTATCTTCTTCGGTGTGGTACTTGTTTGGGAAACTGGGATTTGATCCCATGGAGGAAGGAAGAAAAAAAACGATTCCTAAAAGCGATCGTTTTTGGAAGTAAAGTCAGAATCTCGCGTCACGAATATGCCATGGAACTGGGGGTGACAAATCTGAATAACTATACGTTTGTCATTCGTCAAGAGTAGCTTATAATGTACTCGATACATGAATACAAAAATAGTGGAATAAAAATGCGATTTCTTCTGTATAATATTCGTTATGGGACAGGAGGAGGCTGGAAATTTCATTTTCCTCTTCCTTTTAGTGGCTATCTCAAGAAAACACACAAGAAGTTTCCAACTTTAGTCAACTTTATCACATCAACTAATCCGGATATCATTGGACTTCTGGAGGCCGATTGCGGCTCGGTACGCTTCAATAATGAGAGCCAGCCTAAGGTTTTGGCCCAACACCTGAAACATTTCTATGTCTACCAATCAAAGTATTTACAAAAATCTATCTGGCAATCCCTTCCATTGATCAGAAAACAGGGAAATGCATTTTTAACCAACATGGAAATAAAGAAACAGGATTTTCATTATTTTCGACAAGGAGTTAAGCGACTCATGATCGAAATTGAGTTAGAAGATGTTGTTGTTTTACTGGTCCATCTTTCTCTTAAGTTCCGACATAGACAAGAACAACTGAAGGATATCTATACGCATGTGAAGAGAATCAAAAAACCGCTTATTGTCTCCGGGGATTTTAATACACGCTGGGGGGCCGGAGAGCTCAAGCTGTTTTTAGCCTCAACCGGACTGAAGAACGCGAACAAAGAAGGGCATCTTTCTCATCCGAGCAGGTCCCCCCAAAGAGAACTGGATTTTATCCTTCATAGTCCACAAATTAAAATCAATTCCTTTGAGATGCCGGATATCCGGTTTTCCGATCACCGGCCCCTTGTATGTGACTTTGAGATATTGACGAGGTAATGTTTTTATGAAGTACCTCAAGAAAATTGATAGACTTGACATCAAAATTTCCGACTGGATGGGTAGACATGGGACGTTTTTTTTACGTGTTTCCCTTGGTATCATTTTTATATGGTTTGGCGCTCTTAAAACTGTTGGAATGAGTCCCGCCCAGGAGCTTGTTGCTCGCACCGTCTACTGGTTTTCACCAGAGGTCTTCATACCGATACTTGGTTGGTGGGAGGTGGTCATTGGCCTTTGCTTGATAATAAGGCCACTCATAAGATTGGGGATCTTTCTTTTATTTTTGCAAATGCCGGGAACAGCACTACCTATGATATTACTGCCGGATGTGTGTTTTACGAAAATTCCGTTTGGGCTCACTATGGAAGGCCAATATATCATAAAAAATCTTGTTTTGATCAGCGCGGCTCTAGTTGTGGGAGGTGGGGTCCGATCAAAGCGACATGATTAAAAAAATCTATCAAACAGGAGGATGTTATGCGTAAAATTGTTGGTATATTATTTTTGTTTTTGGCTGTAGCTTCGTTTGCTATTGCGGGGCCCTTTGATGGGCAGGACGAGGAAGCGAGTGAGGTTGCTCTGATGGTGAAAGAGTTGTTGGGCGAAGAAGGCACGGATGAATAATATTTTTGCCCCCTTGAGACAAGACAAAGGTGAAAATAATTCATGGCATGTCCCCTTTGTAAAAACCGAAGCTTATCTTCGTACCATCGTGATAACAGGCGTGAATATATCCAATGTCAAATGTGCCGGCTGATTTTTGTTCCATCCCAATATTTCTTAACTGAAACTGACGAAAAAGCCAGGTATGATCTTCATCAAAACAATCCGTTAGATGTTCGGTATCGTCAGTTTTTAGGGCGTCTTTTTCATCCCATGATTGAAAGAATGAAACCCAAAAGTTACGGTCTTGATTTTGGAGCCGGACCCGGGCCGACACTCTCGGTGATGTTTGAAGAAGTGGGGCATACGGTTGTACTATATGACCCTTATTTTGCTTATAATCCGGATGTATGGAACGATCGGTATGATTTTATTACGGCCACGGAGGTGCTTGAGCATTTAAAAAACCCAAAGGAAGATCTTGAGAGATTGTGGGGGTGTCTCAAACAAAACGGATATCTGGGCATTATGACAAAAAGAGCCCTGGAGCCCTCTCGATTTCGATCGTGGCACTATAAGGACGATGAAACACATATATGCTTCTTTTCTCACTTTACATTTAAATGGCTTGCGAAAAGTTGGAACGCCCCACTGGTTTTTTGCGGCGATGATGTCGTGATTTTTGCGAAAAACTAATTATGCACGGATGGTTTATATATATGGTTCGGCGTGATGACGGAAGTCTCTATACGGGGATAACAACGGATGTCCGGCGTAGACTTATCCAGCATAAGCGTGGAGGAAAATATGGTTCCAAATATCTCCGGGGGCATACCCCTCTTAAACTGGTCCTAAGACGAAAAATTGGCGGCAAGGGTTTGGCGCTAAAAGTTGAGATAGCGATAAAAAAAATGCCCAAAACCGGGAAAGAAACGATTGTGAAAAATAAAAAATACTTAGATCGCATTATCCGATCCGTCGTACAATTATAGAGTTGCTTATAACAGCACTATACTGACTATAATGCCGGTTTTTCTGAATCAATTTCAAAAATAAAAAAAGGAGTCAGCATGGCTAAAGCTAAAGCACGTCATATTCTTGTTAAAACCGAAGGGGAATGTGAGGATATTAAAAAGAAAATCGAAGGAGGGAGTGAATTTACTGAAATGGCCAAAAAGCATTCCCAATGTCCCTCAGGCCGACAGGGTGGTGATCTTGGTGAATTTACCAACGGTCAGATGGTTAAAGAATTTGACGAAGTTGTTTTTAAAGAAGAAATCGGTAAAGTCCATGGCCCTGTTAAAACTCAATTTGGCTATCATTTAATTGAAATCACAAATCGCAACGATTGATGATTAACGACCCGGTTCGCAAGAAGCAAGTTTGATATAAATCTTTGTCATTTCACCATTTATGATACAATGGGTTCCCTTTTGACAAGGGACGTGAGGGACGTGCTTTGCATGCCGCATTTTATCATATCATAAGAAATGGATGTTCTGTTTTTATGTAAGGTCCTAATAGAAAATGCTTTATAATATTTCAAAACTTCATGTCCTCAGTGCTGTTTTTCTAATAACGTCCTCAATTTCTTTATCTCCCGTCTATGGTGGCGGTACTAATAAAACGGACAAAGTAACGGCTTTCCGAATAGAAATTAAGGGGAACCAACATACACTGATATCCATGCTCACGAAAAAGGATGTGTTACGTATGGGGCTCCCGACCCAAGCTGTGCTTGGTGAAATGATCGACAATCAAGACCAAGCTGCGACACCCGAATATTTTGTTCAGAATAAAAAGTTTGTCGAATTCCTGCATGATTTTATCAGACAATATGCCCCTAACGATCCGGGTTTTAAGAAAATGGCAAAACGAAAGAAAAGGGGATATATTTATGTTGTCGATCAGCGGTGTGATGAAAAAAACATTGATGATATCCCCGTGGAGGACCTTTTGGGGTTTTTTAAGATCGAAGATGGGAAAATTGTACGTGATTCTTATGAGCGTTTCAGAAGCCACCGTATTATGAGCGAAAAGGGTTTTTTTCGGCTTAGCAAAACGATGGAGGCAAGATTACTAAAGGAACTGCGTAATTTGCCATCGGTTAAATCCGGGGAGTAATTCCTCTCGGATGGTGTGGATACTGGAGAAGAATCGTTATGCGAATTGCTATTTTAGGGGCAGGAATATCCGGCTTGACCTTAGGGTATTATTTAAAAGAGTCGCAGCCTGGTTGCGAGATTGAGATTTTTGAAAAATCAGCACGAGTTGGCGGAAATATCCGCACCGTGAAGCAAAGCGGATTTGTATTCGAACAGGGCCCGCGAGGCGTCCGCCCAAAAGGGAAAGGCGCCGAAGTTTTAGAGCTTTCGCATGATGTCGGGCTTGGTAGTGAAGTGATATTTGCCAACAAAGAAGCGAGTGTTCGTTACATCTATTGCGATAGGAGCTTGCATAAAGCTCCTCTATCCTTAGGATCAGTTATTACGAGTCCGCTGACACGTGGTTGGATGAAAGCTCTTTGGAAGGATGTGACCGCAAAGCCGTATAATGTTCCCGATGAAACCTTGGGAAGCTTTTCCCGACGAAGATTCGGGGAATCCATCACCCAGAATATCATTGATCCTCTCGCGTCCGGTGTATGGGCCGGAGATATTGAGCGGTTGAGTTTTCATTCTGTTTTTCCTGCTCTTGCCAACATTGAGTCGAAACATGGCTCTTTCATTAAAGGATGGGCGCGTAAGCATAATGGCAAAAGTCAAAAGAGTAAAATCAAATCTGCGCTTTTTTCTTTCCGTCACGGCATGCAAATGCTGCCATATTATTTATCGAGAAGGCTCGAAAAGAATCTCAGGCTTTCAACACCGATTGAGGATCTCACATTTTCTGATGGGAAATTTAGACTTTATAGTCAGGGGGTGAGCTGGAGTTTTGATAAAGTCATTACCACTTTGCCGGCTTATCAGAACGCGACCTTGCTCACGGAAGCCCATGATGAACTGATACGGAATCTCAAAGATATTGAATATGCTCCGCTAGCGATTGTGAGCTTGGGATTTGACCGTAAAGTGAATCCCTATCGAGGATTTGGGTATCTGGTTCCTCATCAAGAACGTGAAATGATTCTTGGCGCCGTTTGGAATGATCAAACATTTCGTGAGCACTCCGATAACAACGCGAGCAGTATGACCGTTATGATAGGGGGA
>JADFSZ010000102.1 GCA_022560555.1 PVC group bacterium | reverse complement strand
TACAAAGCACCCGATAAGGAAAAACACAAAGCTTCTACCTTAAACCTTGAATACGAAGGAATTTTTATTAGCGGGAGCCATAAATATGAGATGGATGACATCCTGGAAATTACCCTTCATTTACCTGACGGACAAGTCTCTGTTTTGGGCCGTGTTGTTTGGGTGGCCCAAAAAGAAAGACATCCGGACTACTTTCCGGGTGTCGGAATTCATTTTATTAATGTAGATGACGATTTGAGAAAACGGCTTGATCCGTTTTTGCAATTATTAAACGAAGGATAAGAATTGGTCTACTTGACTTGTCTTAGTAGGATATGCTAATAGTATTGAACACAAAACGTGCGTGAAAGGGGCTGCATTATGGCAAAAAGATCGGGTGGAACAACTACATTTGGGGTGATTTCAATTATTTATGGGTTTATCGCGCTCTGGCTGACTGTGATTGGCGCCATAGGTCTTTGGGTTTTAAAAAATGATCCGCAGTTTGCGTCTGTCAATTTACAAATCAGTGGTTTGGATATTCTTTCTTCTTTCATTGCTTTTGGTTGCGCGCTTTCTTTTTTGGTATCCGGAGTTGGTGTTTTATGCCTGAAGGAGTGGGCCAGAAAGCTGATCACTTGGGCCGCGATTGTCGCGATACCAAATGGATTGTACGGCGGACTGAGCGGAGCTCTTAAAAATCCGACACCAACCGGGATTGAAGTTCCCGCGATTGCCATTATTGTGATTTCTTTGTTAACGATTGCGCCTTTTATTGCGGGTTTTTCTCTTGTGATATGGCACTTCAAGAAAAACTCGACCCGTGAGCAATTTGTGACAACAGGCTCCTCATAGGAGGATTGGGCCTTTTTACCAAACTCGCTATTGAAGATATCAAATACAATACTCCGCGAAATAGTTTTCATTTCCAGCCGTTCTTCTCTTCGGGAATTCCTTTAATATTTATAATACGTAAAACATTAATACTATTAAAATTACTTATAATATACTTATAATAATCTACTTGTCTATAATATATTTATACTATAGTACTTGCATCATCAATTATGCAATTCTATTAAATAAATTCAAAATTTTTGTTATATTTATCATGGAAAGTGGCTCTATATGTGTAGGATTGAGATAAATTGTCGTTGAATCAAATTATGAGGAATAGAAATGAGAATAAGTTTGTGTAGGAATAGTGAATCAACTGGCATCTTCGGAGCAAGAATGATTTTGAGTCTCGCTTTAATCTTGCCGTTTGTTTTATGCTTAGTTTTCTTAGGGCAGGTTGCGGAGACTTCGCAAGAAAAATACAACGCCAAAACTGCTCGAATATATTCGGATGTCGACAAAGATCTCATGCCGTGAGCACTATGTTAAAGAGATAATGATACTTTTTTTATACATCAGTTTTGTCAACAAGACCCCAAAACTCCGGATAAGAATGATCCCTACATTCTTATCCGGGGAACCCCTCATTTGTCAGAACGCGTGGTTTAATAAAGACGGTTGGATATCTTATAAAATTCGTGATGGATATGATTTTCCGTTGTAATAACATCAAAGGGAATTTCCTTTGAATGGCCGGAAGACACCGAGGACATCAGGCGGGATTTTCCGTCAACTAGATATTGAGTCGTGTTGTGAGCCATTTGCTGACAAAGCGTGATGTCAATATTGTTCGGCGCGGCCCCGCGGATATCTCGCGCGAAAGCCTCGCAAACAATACGTTTATTTAGAGAGATATTTGTCGAAAGCAGTTCCTGGCAAAAATACAGCGCGGCATTACCCTCAAATCCATCCCGAATACGTTCCTTTTCTTTATAGCCCTCAGCCACGACAATAACGGCTTCTTCCTTATGAGCAAGTGCTTGGGCCGCTTTTCGGATATCAAGCTCTGTTCCCGGCAGAACGGCTAGGTGCGCTCTCGCGCCTAGGCACGAATGAAGAGCATGAAAACCGCCGCGGGCTCCCATCATCTCGACAATATAGATCCGCTTGTGGGTGCGCGCATCCGCCATATAACACCGGATTTTTTCTGCTCCGCATTCAACGCCCGTGTGTTGACCGATACATTCTGTATGCGAGACGTCGCTATCAATCGTAACAGGGATAAAAAAAACTTGAATCGACTTATCCAAAAATCTGCAGAGGTCCTTTGTTCCGGCGAACGTTCCGTTCCCGCCGATCGTAATCAAGGCCTTAACACCGCGCTTATGAATATGAGACGCGGCTTCTTTTTGGCGATCGTCTTTCAAAAATTCTCTGTAACGTTCAGTCCGAAATGATGCGCCGCGATCTTCGGACAGTGGGGCCGCGTTGATCACGCCAGGAATATGCTCAAGTGAATGAAACAGATTTTTATCGTAAGCCAACCTGCGAAAATCCACGATTTTTCCTGAAACGAGAGATTTAAAACCCTCATACGCGATGAAACACGAACGCTTGTTTTTTTCGAGGTCATTGACAAGAAATGCCGTAACGGGATTGTACCCGGGCGCGCATCCGCCGTCTTGCACGAGAAGTACGTCCATATACTGGTAGAAGTCCTGAACCTCTTTAATATTCGAGCATTGATTGATCATAGGGATAACATAGTCGAAAAATAGAAGTGCGTTGAAATCCTATCGGGCCTCATAATATTTTTATGACTTTGATGATGGATTAAATGGTCGAATTTTTTATGATATTAATAATTTTATCGGCTGATTGTGCTTTGAGAATATTTTGTTTCACGTCCGTGTTTTCGATGAGACGTGCTATCTCTGCCAGGCATTGGATATGAGGGCCGCTGATATGCGGGGGCGATAGAACAGCAAAAAGTAAATGCACCGGTTGATGATCCGGAGCATCGAATTCAACTCCCTCCGGATGTACGCCGATTACCATTTGAATTTGTTTGACCTCACTGGTTTTTGCGTGAGGGAGGGCAACGTTTTTGCCAAGAGCGGTTGTCATGGTGTTTTCCCGGGTTATAACGGCTTTGAAGACCGCTTCGGCGTTTTCAACCAGGCCGGCATCAGCAAAAATATTTGTAAGCTCTTTAATAACTTCATCTTTGCTTGAGCCGGAAAGATCAAGCCGTATGAATTCTCTCTTGAGGATATCTTTAAGCATAAAATAAATCCCTTCCCTAACGTCTGTGGGGATAAAATCAAAATTAGGAAAGCATAGGATTGTAGGCTTAGAGGGGTGGTTTTGTCAAGATAACTTATTTTGCTGTCTTTTGGTCAAATTCATCCGGCAGAGAATTTTCTAAAAAAGGGAGAAATAAAAAGAATATTCTTTTTGTAATTTATATTCAAGGCTATATAATGTGGGCGTTATTGAGAAATGAACATTTGTTTCAGTCGGGGAAAACAGCGAAAGGATCTTTATGTCGGGCCATAAACTTACCGGTCTTGATATTCAAGCCATAAATACGATCCGAACACTTTCTATGGACGCGGTTGAGCGTGCGGCCTCAGGACATCCGGGAGCCCCGATGGGATTAGCGCCGCTTGGATATGTGCTGTGGAGGGAGGTCCTCAAGCATAATCCGAAAAATCCGCAGTGGATGAACCGGGATCGCTTTATCCTGTCAGCCGGTCATGCCTCGATGTGGCTTTATTCCCTTCTGTTTTTGACGGGATATGATGTGAGTTTAGAAGATATCAAAAATTTTCGTCAGTTAGATAGCCTTACGCCGGGCCATCCGGAGCATGGTCGCACACAGGGTGTTGAAACGACTACGGGCCCTTTGGGCCAGGGATTTGCCAATGGTGTCGGAATGGCCGTGGCAGAGCGTTATTTGGCCGCACGATACAATAGACCTGATGCTGCGATTATAGACCATTATACCTACGCGGTTGTGAGTGATGGGGATATGATGGAGGGAGTGTCATCTGAAGCGGCGTCTCTTGCAGGCCAATGGGGCTTGGGGAAACTGATTTATTTTTATGATGCGAACAAGATAACGATAGACGGATCGACAGACTTGTCGATGAAAGAAGATGTTGCCAAACGTTTTGAAGCGTATGGATGGCATGTAAATGTTGTTATCGATGCTAACCATGATCTGGATGGCATCCGTAAAGCCGTCCAAATCGCGAAGAAGGAAACTCTCAAACCATCTCTCATTATTTTGCGGACATCTATTGGGTACGGGAGTCCGAATAAACAAGATTCTGAGTTGAGCCATGGGGCTCCGCTTGGAGCCGATGAAGTTCGATTAACGAAAGAGGCATTGGGCTGGCCGATCGATAAAGAATTTTATGTCGCGGATGATGTGCTTAAGCTATTTCGTAAGGCGGTTGATGAGGGAAATCGGCAGGAAGAAGAATGGAACAAAACGTGGGATATTTATCGGAAAAAATACCTCAAAGAGGCCGAAGAGTTATTATCTTCCATTGATCACAAGCTTCCGGAAAACTGGGCGAGTGTTATTCCAAAATTTGTTTCGTCGGACGGAGCCATGGCGACAAGGAGCGCGTCCGGCAAAGTCCTTAATGCCCTGGCTGATGTGTTGCCGAATTTGATCGGTGGATCTGCCGATTTAACGGGATCGAACAATACGGAATTGAAAGGGAAGGATATTTTTAGTCAAGCAACGCCTGCGGGCCGCAATATTTATTTTGGTGTCCGTGAGCACGCGATGGGCGGGATCATCAACGGTGTGACTCTTCACAAAGGAGTCCTGATTTATAGCGGGACTTTTTTAATCTTTTCGGATTATATGCGCCCTTCGATTCGCCTGTCCGCTTTGATGCGGATTCCTTCGATTTTTGTCTTTACGCATGATTCGATCGGGCTTGGAGAAGACGGACCGACACATCAGCCGATTGAACATTTGGCTTCCCTAAGAGCGATTCCTTTTTTAAACGTGATTCGGCCCGCGGATGCGAATGAAGTGTCTTGGGCGTGGCAGGCCGCGTTAGAAAGAACAGATGGTCCGACAACTCTGATTTTAACACGTCACAAAATTCCTATTATAGATCGCGAAAAATATGCCTCGGCAGAAGGTCTGCTGAAGGGAGCTTATATCCTTAAGAAAGAATCATCCTCAAATGAAGCCGATATTGTTTTAATGGCCAGCGGATCTGAAGTGACTTTAGCTTTGGATGCTGCGGTACAATTAGAGAAAGAGAATATTTCGACTCGTGTTGTAAGTTTCCCTTCGTGGGAGCTATTTAATCAGCAAACAGACAGTTATCGGGCCTCTGTGTTGGGGAGCTCTAAACATCTCGTGATCGAAGCCGGGGTGCCTCAGGGTTGGAGGGATTATATTGGTCTTGAGGGAGATGTCATCGGGATGGAGCGATTTGGTGCGAGCGCGCCGGCCAAGGATCTTTTTCAAAAATTTGGATTTACGGTTGACAATATTGTTAAAAAAACTAAAATTTTATTACAAAAATCAGTTCGTCTATAGTGTGCATTTAAAAGAAGGGAAAAAAATGGATCAGAATAATCCGCTTAAGCAGATGTATGAGTGCGGAACCAGCGTGTGGTTGGATTTTATCAGCCGTAAACTGATTGATTCCGGAGAGTTGAAAAAACTGATTAATGAAGACGGCATATCCGGATTGACTTCAAATCCGACCATTTTTCAAAAAGCGATTGCCGGTTCTCCCGATTATGACGAGTCTATCAAAAAACTGATCAAAGACGGCCTGACGGATGACGAGATATATGAGAGTTTGGTGATTAAAGATATTCAGGACTGTGCCGATATCTTTCGGCCGATCTATGATAAAACAGAAGGACGTGACGGTTTTGTCTCATTGGAAGTGAGCCCTTTACTTGCCTATGATACCGAGAAGACGATCGAGGAAGGCAAAAAACTTTGGACACTGGTGAATCGAAAAAATCTTCTTGTCAAAGTTCCCGCCACAAAAGAGGGATTGCCTGCCATCGAAGCTCTGATTGCCGAAGGGATCAATATTAATGTGACATTGATTTTCTCTGTCAAAAGATATCGTGAAGTTACACAAGCGTATATTCATGGATTGAATAAAAGATTGAGCGAGAATAAATCTGTTTCGGAAATTGCGTCTGTCGCCAGTTTTTTTGTGAGTCGACTGGATGGAGTTGTGGATAAACTCCTTGAAGACAAGATCAGTAAAGCCACGGATGAAGATAAAAAGAAATTTTTTGAAAACTTGCTTTATAAATCAGCTGTGGCCAACGGGAAGGTCGCTTACAATATGTTTGAAGAAATTTTCCAGGGAGCTGATTTTAAAGGACTGAAAGAAAAAGGCGCTGGTGTTCAGCGTGTTCTGTGGGCCAGCACAAGCACAAAAAACCCTGATTTAAGTGATGTACTGTATGTGGAGCCATTGATCGGGCCGGCCTCTGTCAACACGATGCCTCCGGCAACGATTGAAGCCGCTCGTGATCATGCTAAAGTGAAAATCAGTATACGTGATCATGTGGAAGAAGCCAAAAAACATTTTGAGGAACTTGATCTCTCAATGATTGATTACGATGAG